>CALQNE010000007.1 GCA_943331855.1 Bordetella parapertussis | reverse complement strand
AATCCAAGAGGCCCGCATCGCGAGTGGTGGCACCACAACCATGGCTGCAAACAAATTCTTGAACTGGTGCGCGACACCATGACCCATGAGGTCATCAGCATCAAAGCGGCGCGAAGCACCGAGGCCACAAAATGAGTCGCACACAACCAAACAGACTCGCAACGGGTGGGCGCATCGCACGCGGTCACTCGCTTAAGTTTCGATTTGATGGCAAAAGCTACACGGGCTTATCCGGCGACACGCTGGCTTCAGCCTTGCTTGCCAATGGCGTGAAACTCGCCGGACGAAGCTTCAAATATCACCGCCCGCGCGGCATTTATAGCGCCGGGCCCGAAGAGCCAAACGCCTTGATGCAACTTCGCACAGGCGCCCACACCGAGCCTAACACTCGGGCCACAGTCACCGAGCTTTTTGATGGCCTAGAGGCCGCTAGCCAAAATCGGTGGCCGAGCCTTCGTTTTGACTGGCGTGCTGTTAATCAACTATTTTCTGTATTTTTGCCCGCAGGGTTTTATTACAAAACTTTCATGTGGCCAAAAAAATTCTGGATGTTTTACGAGCAGCAAATTCGTCGCGCGGCGGGCTTAGGAAAAGCTCCCCTACAAAAAGACCCAGATCACTATGCCCACGAGTATGCGCACTGCGAAGTCTTGATCGTTGGCGCCGGGCCTGCCGGTCTGTCGGCCGCCCTGGCGGCTGCGCGCAGCGGCCAACGCGTCGTCCTGGCAGACGAACGCGCCGAACTTGGTGGTTCGGCGCTCTGGGAAAACAAACTGATCGACCAAGTGCCCTCTACTGAGTGGGTCGATCAAACCGTTGCTGCCCTGCGTACGTTCTCGAACGTTCGTCTATTGCCCCGCAGCACCGTATCTGGCGCTTACGATCACGGTTTACTCACAGTCGTTGAGCGGGTCACGGATCACCTCGAAAAAGCCCCTGCGCATACGCCTAAACAGCGTTTGATTCATCTACGCTGTGCACGTGTCATTTTGGCAACCGGCAGCATCGAACGCCCCTTGGTATTTGCTGACAACGACAAGCCCGGCGTCATGCTGGCGTCAGCCCTGCGAACCTATATCAATCAGTATGCCGTCTTACCCGGGCGCAAAATCGCGATTTTCACCAACAATGACGATGCTTACCGCAGCGCCTTAGACGCCAAACATGCTGGTGCCCAAAGCGTCACCTTGATTGACACCCGACGCACGGTCGATGCGCAGTTGGTCAATCGCGTGCGAAGCGCGGGCATTGAATATTTTGGTTATTCCTATATCACTGCAGTGCATGGGCATTCGGTACGTGCAATCAGTATTCTTGGGCGCGATGGCACGGGTGCTCGAAAAATTGCTTGTGATGTCTTAGGAAGCTCAGGCGGTTGGAGCCCCACGGTTCATCTTTACTCGCAGGCAGGCGGCAAACTGCGCTTTGATGAAAAATTGACCGCCTTTGTGCCCGACTCCCTGCACCCCACCATCGTACCGGTAGGCGCAGCGAACGGCGAGTTTTCATTAGGCGGTGCACTTGCGCAGGGTGCCCTGGCAGGCGAGCAAGCTTGCATCAACACCAGCAGCGGCCCGCAAGGCGCTTTGCTCTACCACGCCTCTCAAGCAGAACCCGAAAGCAGCTTTACAGTTGAACCGCTATGGCAAATGTCAAAAGTTGCTTCAACAGGTAAGCGCTTTGTTGATATCCAGGATGATGTCACGGTTGAGGATATTGAACTGGCCCACCGCGAAAACTTTCGCTCGGTTGAGCATCTCAAGCGCTACACGACACTGGGCATGGGAACCGATCAAGGCAAGACCTCAAACGTCAATGGTCTGGCGATTATGGCCGCCTTACAAGAACAATCAATTCCAGCAGTGGGCACCACCACCTTCAGGCCGCCCTACACGCCGGTCGCACTGGGTCTGTTTGGCGGCGCCGACACGGGCAAGCACCACACGCCGATACGTCGAACCGCTTTGCACGGCTGGCATGTCGCGCATCACGCGCCCATGACCACAGTAGGGCATTGGTTGCGTCCAAAAACCTACCTGCAAAACGGTGAAACCTACGACGCCGCCTGGCGCCGCGAAAATCTTGCGGTACGCCAAGCCGTTGGCTTAGTCGATGTTGGTACCTTGGGTAAGATTGATATACAGGGCCCCGATGCGCTTGAATTGATTCAACGGGTCTATTGCAATAATTTTTCAAATTTAGCGGTCGGTAAATTACGGTATGGACTGATGCTTCGCGAGGACGGCATTGTGTTGGATGATGGCACCGTCGCCCGCTTAGGCAACAATCACTATCTCATCTCAACAACCACCGCGAATGCCGGAAAAGTTCAAAGCTATCTTGAATTGCTCTTACAAGTTGCCTGGCCAGACTTGCGTTGCCACGCCGTCTCAGTCACTGAGCAATTTGCACAGTTTGCGTTAGCAGGTCCACATTCGCGCAATGTATTGGCTGCGCTGTTACCGCATTGCGATGTATCGGATGCCGCCCTGCCTCATTTAGCCGTGATACAGACGCAAATCGAAGGCCAGGCACTCATCATTTATCGCATGAGCTATTCAGGCGAATGCGCCTATGAACTGGCGATTGGTGCCGATTACGGCGAAGATCTTTGGACACGCATTCTTGAGCATGGTCGACCGTTTGGTATCACCGTGTATGGCACTGAAGCCATGGGTGTGTTACGTATCGAAAAAGGCCACGTTGCAGGCAACGAACTAGATGGTCGCACGACCCCTGCCGACCTTGGGCTCGGCAAGCTTGTCAGAAAAAATGGCGGCTTTATTGGTGCAGTACTGGCTAAACGCACTGGGCTCACAGACACACAGCGTGCAAGTCTGGTTGGCTTAGTTCCTGTCGACGGCGTTTCAAAAATTCGGGCAGGCAGTCAACTCGTTGCAACAGAAATCGACGCGCGGGCGTCTGGTGTGGTCGCCAAACAAGGCTTCGTCAGCTCGTCAACGCCTAGCGAATTTTTAGGCCACTCGATTGCACTTGCATTTTTAGACAATGGTGCAAAAAGAATGGGCCAAGAAATCATTGCAGCCTCGCCCCTATCCAACGAGTTTGTGCGCGTACGTGTGGTGTCACCCGTATTTGTTGACCCTGAAAACCAACGCTTAAAAGGGGCGCAGACATGATTGAAAGACGCTCTGCACTGGCAACGCTCATCGAGCAGGCCTCGGCGACGCATCAGCATGACCCCGCGGCAGTCACGCTTGCCGAACGGCGTCCCTTAGCCATTTTGCAAATCTCTGCTTTTTCGTCCACGCAAACTGAAACGGCTTCAGCGCTTCGCACAGCGTTAGGTGTCGAGCTACCGCTGCCCAATCGTCTGACAAGCAATGCAATCTTGAGTGTGCGGTTACTCGGGCCCGGCATTTGGCAAGTCGTGGGCGACCCCTATGCGACGATTCAAGCAGAAACCTTACGTGCGTCTCTTGAAGGACTGGCGAGCGTGGTCGACTTGAGCCATGCACGTACCGCACTCACGGTTTCAGGGATGTCGGCCCAAGCAACGCTTAACAAATTTTGCGGCCTCGACTTAGACCTTGAGCAATTTCCGATTGGCGCTGCAACGAATACACGCTTTGGACATATTGGTATGACCTTAGCGCGCATCGGCGCTGAACACCACTTTGAACTTTTGGTGTTTAGAGGTTATGCCGAGCACGTGTTTGAAGCCTTGCTCGAGGCGGGCGCAGAGTTTGGGCTCAAGGTTCAGGCACTAAACGTCGACGCAACCACTGCTTAATTGTCGCTTAAAGAACCTGTTCGAGAAACGCCCTCGTTCTCTGCACTTGCGGATCATCAAAAATTTGGGCGGGTGTCCCCTCTTCGACGATCACACCTTGATCGGTGAAATACACACGATTGGCGATCTCGCGTGCAAACGCCATCTCGTGCGTCACAAGAATTGAAGTCATCCCCTCTTCAACAAGCTGCCGGATCGTCAGTAAGACTTCTTTACGCGTCTCAGGATCGAGGGCTGCAGTCACCTCATCAAACAACATCACCGAGGGCTGCATCGCGAGTGCACGCGCGATTGCAACGCGCTGCTGCTGTCCGCCTGACAGCTCGCCAGGGTAATTATTGATCTTATCCTCGAGCCGTACTTTTTTTAATAAACCCAAGGCCCGCTCGTGCACCTCTGCTTTATCTTGCCCAAGCACCTGAATCGGAGCCATCATAATGTTTTCAAGTGCAGTTTTGTGTGGAAACAAGTTGTACTGTTGAAAAACAATCGAGACATCTTTACGTAAGGCGATCATGTCATGATCGCTTTTTAAAGTATGAACGGCATGTTGACCCACAAAAACTTCGCCTTGATCAACCGGTATCAAACCATTGATACAACGTAATAAGGTCGATTTACCAGAGCCCGAGGGGCCAATCACACAGACCGCCTGCCCCGAGGCGATCGACATAGACATACCACGCAACACCTTCACTGCACCAAAAGCCTTATGCACGTCATGAATGCGAACGATGGGCTGTTGGGTTTGGACTGAGTTCATGGCGCAACATCCTCTGCTGTCTGAGCGGGTACTGAAATGATTTGAGGCGCATGACCTGTTGCTGCTAAAAACCGCAGCAACTCAGCATGGGGAATAATCATGGTCGCGGTATTGATCAAGGGATGCGCCTGCACAAACTCGGCATCCCACAGCGTTTGATCAATGACAAATTGTACGTTGTGCGCGGTGTCGTTCACCAAGCCCAACATACTGACCGAGCCCGGCGTCACCCCAAGATGCGCCAATAAACGATCTGCCGAGGCAAAACCCAAACGGCCGGCACCTAGCACATCGCCGAGCTGATTCAGATTGACGCTTAAGGCAGCCGGTATCGTCACCAGAAAATGCTTAAGCCCTTTTTTATCACGCAAAAAAAGATTTTTTGTTTTTGCGCCTGGTAACTTGGGCACCAATAACTCAGATTCAGCCACCGTCATCACAGCCGGATGTTCGTGTCGCTCGAACTTCAGTTGATGTTGATCTAAAAATTCTTGTAAGTTCATCACATCTTCAATCGATTGAGTTGCCATAAAGAATCGCTGCTCACCGTTCGGCAAAACGCGCCTCTAGGCGACGCGTGTAACAAGCAATTGGATAACAATATAAAAAGAACCACAACAAAACATAGCTATAAATAGGAATCAAAAAGTCGGTACGGGACTCGGCGGCGGTGATATGCCCGACGGTGGTCATTACTTCAGAAACCCCTACGATCGAAGCCAGCGTGGTCGCCATGGTCAGGATGGCATACCAGTTCATCCATGAGGGCAACATACGCTTGACGCACTGAGGCAAAATAATTTGCCACAAAATCTGACGCCGATTAAACGCGAGCGAACGAGCAGCCTCCCATTGTGCAGAGGGAATCGACTGAATGGCTCCACGCACGATCTCTGCAATGTTGGCCATGATGGGCAAGGCCAGGCCGATTGTTGACTTGATCCAATCCGGAAACGGTATCGTATGGCCACCAATCTTGAATTCGAAGGGCATTAGGAACATCACAAAAAACAGTAATACGAGCCAAGGTGCGTTTCGAAAAAACTGCACCACAACCCACGATGTGCCGCGCACTGGTGCAAGTAAAGATACACGCGCCAACCCCAACATGACACCTGCCACGGTACCCAACAACATCGCCATAAAACTGATTGCAAGGTTAAACAAAAAACCTTGCGCGAGCAGCGGCGTCCATTTTAATAACAGGCTAAACACCGAAGCTTGTGACGCCAAAGCCTGGGCCTGCGCGGCAGTGACGGACACCACCAAGGCGGCAAATAGCAATACGCCAGTTTGCCAAACGAACAAGCCACCGCCACTTGAACGATCAAGCTCGCCTGGTTTGGGGCTTAGACGAAAAGGAAGCATCACTGAAAGTTTCATTGGCCAAACCCCGGCACATACAACTTCTTTTCACACCACTGCATCATTTGATTAATCACACCAACAATCGATATATAGGTGATCAAGAGCACAATCATCATCTCGGTCACATTCACTTGTTCAGACCAAATTTGGCCCGACATATACAACAGTTCAGGAACAGCAATTGCGTAACCTAGCGTGGTCGTTTTAACCAGATTCACCAAATTATTATTTAACGCGGGCATTGTGACGCGTAACGCCAGCGGAAACACAACCCACCTAAAGATCTGAGCGCGTGAATAGCCCAGCGCTTGAGCGGCCTCAATCGTTGCCTTAGGTACGGCCTCGACACCTGCTCTAAAAATCTCAGCCGTGAATGCCGTCTCGAGTAAAGTCAGCGCGACGATGGCCCAGCCCAGCGACCCCAGAATCGGGGCACCCCCAATCTTTGGCAGCAAGGGGCCGATTGCAAAATAAAAGAAATAGATTTGAACCAGTGGCGGCGTATTGCGAAAGAGCTGAACAAATGCACTCACGAAACGTCGCAACCAAATCTGCTTTGACCCATACAACCAGGCGACAATGGCACCAAAAAATAGGCTTAACACGATCACAATCGCAGACAGCTCAAGCGTGGTGATCAGACCTTCAATAAAACGCGAGCGGTCATAGCTGTCGTAAAAAATCGTCAGCTTGATGCCGCTCGTTTGATGTAGCCATTTAAACCAGGCCGAAATACTGTCCATCATGCACTTGGCCTGTTACCAAAAAAATTATTTAAACTTGGCGTTCTGTTCAACCAGATAAGGCGAAGGCGAAATACCCCACTTCTTTTCCAGGCCGATAATGAAGCCGGTTTTATGCCACTCTTTAAGTGTGTCACTAATAAAAGCTGCGAACTTAGTATCTTCTTTACGCAAGCCCATTCCCCAAGGTTCTGGATCGATCAAAGGCAACATGATTGCGTAGTCAGCCCACTTTGGCTCGCTGGTGACACCAGCAAAAAAGGTCGAATCAAACACGAAACCAACGCAGTTACCCGCTTCTAGCGCGGCAAGCGCTTCAGTTGAACCTTTAAAGGTCAACAGTTTTGCGCCGAACTCATCGCCTGTGCGGCGGTTGTAATAGGCACCCTGGATACCGCAAATCGTTTTGCCTTTCAACTCGGTCCACGCTTTTAGGCCAGAATTCTTCTTGGCCAGCACCGCAGCGGCACTCGCATAATAGAACGGCTCAGGAATCGCCAGTACTTCAGCACGATCAGGCTTGTAAGACATCGTTGCGATCATTAAGTCGGTGCGGCCTTGCTTGACGAACTCCATGCGGTTAGCAGCGACAACGGGGATCACTTCAATTTGCACGCCTAATTTTTTTGCGATTTCATTGGCCATATCAATTTCAAAGCCAACGATTTTTCCGGCTGGGTCAACATAACCAAAGGGCTTGTAGTCGGCTTTGACACCCACCACGATTTTGCCTTTTTGCTTAATGCTGGCCAGGGTATCGACCTGCGCCCAAGCGCTCTGACCTGCCAAGAGGGACGTCATCGCAATAGCGGCAAGCGACTTAAAAATTGATGATTTCGTGAATTGCATCAAGTGGCTCCTTTGAAATTGAATCGCGCTGTGATTAAAATCAAGCGCGCTTGTGTAGGTGTACGACAATATCGCAATTCATGCAACTTTTTTATCTTGTTTAGAACATCAGTCAGATAAAAAAAAGAGCCCGCGCACGGGCTCTTTTGATTGCTGAAGCCCGCTTAAACAGGCTTGGACAACTGATCCAGAATCGCGGGGTTTTCGAGGGTTGAGATATCTTGCGTCACGACCTCACCTTTTGCCACCACACGCAACAAGCGTCGCATGATTTTGCCAGAACGCGTTTTAGGCAGATTGTCTCCGAAACGAATCTCTTTAGGTTTCGCAATCGGGCCAATCTCTTTGGCAACCCAGTCGCGCAGTTGTTTGCCAATTGCGATTGCCTCGTCGCCCTCGGGCCTTGCGCGCTTGAGCACCACAAACGCCACCACAGCCTCACCGGTTGTTGCATCCGGGCGCCCCACCACGGCAGCCTCAGCGACCATTTCGTGCGCCACCAACGCAGACTCAACTTCCATCGTACCTAAACGATGACCCGAAACGTTCAAGACGTCATCGATGCGACCCATAATCCAGAAGCAGCCATCTTTGTCGCATTGCGCACCATCGCCAGCGAGATAGTAGCCACCTAACTCTGGAGGAAAATAACTTTTGACGTAACGCTCGGGGTCTCCCCAGATCCCACGAATCATGGAGGGACAAGGACGCTTGATCACTAAAAAGCCGCCGTGACCGGCCTCAACACCTCCGCCCGCCTCATCCACAATCGCAGCAGTAATACCCGGCAAACGCGTGGTGCACGAACCAGGTTTTAAAGGCGTGGCACCTGGCATCGGCGTGATCATATGGCCACCGGTCTCAGTTTGCCACCAGGTATCCACGATGGGGCAACGACCGCCCCCCACATTGGTGTGATACCACATCCATGCCTCGGGGTTGATCGGCTCACCCACCGAGCCCAACAAGCGCAAACTCGACAAGTCAAAACTTTTTGGATGGACGGCGGCATCTGCATCAGAGGTTTTAATTAAGGACCGGATCGCAGTGGGCGCCGTATAAAAAATTGACACCTTATGGTCTTGTATGGTTTTCCAGAACCGACTTGCGTTTGGAAACGTGGGCACGCCCTCAAACACAATCTGCGTGAGCCCAGCTGCTAAGGGACCATAAGTAATATAAGTGTGGCCGGTCACCCAACCTACGTCTGCTGTACACCAAAAAATGTCATTCGCTTTAACATCGAACACCCATTGCATGGTGAGCTTGGCCCACAACAAGTATCCAGCCGACGAATGCTGCACGCCTTTAGGTTTACCGGTCGAGCCCGAGGTATACAAAATAAACAAAGGGTGCTCAGCGCCAACAGCCACGGCTTCACAGGTCGTCGCTTGCTTGTCGGCAACGTCGTGCATCCAAAGATCGCGCTTAGCATCCCAATTGATTTTTCCACCGGTACGCTTGTAGACAATGCTATGGCGCACGGCTTCACAACCGCCCATTCCAAGCGCCTCGTCAACCGCAGGCTTTAGTGCAATCGCCTTACCACCACGCATCTGCTCGTCTGCGGTGAGCACCAAGCTTGCGCCGACGTCGGTAATGCGTTCGTGCAAACTTTTTGCCGAGAATCCGCCAAACACCACCGAGTGCGTAATCCCCAAGCGTGCGCAAGCCTGCATTGCTACCACGGCCTCAATGGACATCGGCATATAAATGATTGAGCGTTCGCCCTTTTTATAGCCTAACGCTTTTAAGCCATTAGCGAGTTGGCACACTCGGTCGTGCAGTTGCTGATACGTGATTTTTTTGACAGCACCATCATCTGCTTCAAAAATAATCGCGATTTTATTGGCGTTACCATTTTTAAGATTGATATCTAAACAATTGGCAGACACATTCAGTTCGCCGTCGCCGAACCATTCAAAGAAAGGCGCACGCGACTCATCGAGCACTTTAGTAAAAGGCTTTGTCCATTGCAGGTGCTCACGAGCCTGCTCTGCCCAAAACGCATCGGGATTACGATCAGCTTGGTCGAGCAGCGCCTGATAAGCTGCCTGCCCAGCGACGTTCGCTTGCTGCACAAAAGTCGTTGGTGGTTGAAAAACGCGTGTTTCAACTAAAGTGGATTCGATTGAGTTCGCCATACGTGAAATCTCCGGGGTAACCAGTCTCAATAGTGATGATCTATTTTTTTAGGATCAGTAAAAGCAAAAAGGTTTATGCAGTCAGGGCAGCAATACCAGCAGAGGCAATCTCGGCATCTTCTGAAGATTTAACGCCGGATACACCCACCGCACCAATGACTTGGCCATCAATGACGATCGGCACACCGCCTTCGAGCATCCCTTGCAGCACTGGGGCCGACAAAAATGATGTGCGACCGTTGTTAATAATGTCTTCATAAACCTTGCTTTCGCGACGCGACAACGCCGAGGTGTGCGCTTTAGCCGGTGCAATATGCGCAGACATTGCTGGCGCACCATCCAGGCGTTGCAGCCCTAACAGATGACCACCATCATCAACCACGGCAACCGTGACGGCCCAGTTGTTTTTATTAGCATGCGCCTTAGAGGCTGCCAAAATTTTAGAAACATCAGCATCGGTCAATACAGCTTTGGTTTTCACAGGGAATCCTTAATTTGTTCTAGTGCAGAGGGGTCTTCAATTGTAGTGAGATCGCCAGGATCGCGTCCTTCGCAAACCGCAACAATCGCTCGACGCAGAACTTTACCAGAGCGCGTCTTTGGCAGAGCAGTTACAAATCGCACTCTGGCAGGGCGCGCCACAGGGCCGAGCTGCTCGTCAACAAGGCGCATGATGTCACCTTCTAGCTTAAGCAAAGCCTCGGGTTGTGTAAATAGGCTGGCGTCTTTCAACACTGCGAAGCCGATGGCCACTTGCCCTTTGAGTTGATCTGCGATCCCCACCACGGCAGATTCAGCCACCGCGGCATGACAGTTAATTGACTCTTCAATTTCTCGGGTGCCCAGTCGATGGCCAGCTACATTGATCACATCGTCGGTGCGGCCTAAGATAAACCAATAGCCGTCCTCGTCGGTCAAGCCCCAGTCAAAGGTTGAATACACCTGGCGCCCTGGCACCGATGAAAAATAAGTTTCGACAAACCGCGCGTCGTCGCCCCAGATCGTTGTCATCGCCCCAGGTGGAAGTGGCGGCACAATTGCAACCACGCCTTTTTGATTGGGCCCCAGATCTTCGCCCGTTTGCTCGTTCAGCACGCGCACATCAAAACCGTAGACCGGAAATGACGGACTGCCAAATTTTGTTGGGACATCCGCAATACCGGGCTGCGCCGCCAAAATAGGCCAGCCCGTTTCGGTTTGCCAGTAGTTATCGATAATGGGTCGGCCCAAGCCTTCAGAGATCCATTGCGCGGTTGGCTCATCCAGAGGTTCGCCGGCCAGATACAAAGCGCGCAGAGTCGATAAGTCATATTTTTTTAGCAGCGCCGCATCGTGCTTTTTGAGCACCCGAATCGCAGTCGGCGCTGAGAACATCGTGTTCACTTTAAAGCGCTCAACCAGGCTCCACAAAACACCGCCATCGGGACGCACCGGAGTGCCCTCATATAAGATCGTAGTTTGCCCACCAATGAGCGGACCATAAACAATATACGAGTGCCCAACCACCCAGCCAATATCGCTGGTACACAAATACGTATCACCTGGCCGGCCATTAAAGATACGTTGCATGGACGAGGCAAGCGCAACGGCATACCCACCCGTGTCACGTTGCACACCTTTAGGCTTGCCGGTTGTGCCCGACGTATACAACACGTAGCTAGGCTCTGAAGATTCGAGCCAGGTAATGGGCACGACGGCGCCCTCGTACTGAACCCGCAGACTGGCGTAATCAAGGTCACGGCCAGCCACGGGTTCGAACGCAAACAGGCCTCGATTCACCACCAACACTTTTTCGGGAGGTCGTTGTGCAAGTGCAATCGCTTTATCGAGCAAGGGCTTGTAAGGCGTCACCTTGCCCCCGCGCGAACCCGCATCGGCACAGACGATGACCTTGGGTGAGGCATCATCGATGCGTTGGGCCAAATTCACCGACGCAAAGCCCCCAAATACAACTGAATGAATCGCACCTAACCGGGCACAGGCCAGCATCGCAAAGACAGCCTCAGGCACCATGGGCATATAAATGAGTACCCGATCGCCCTGCTCAACGCCTTGCGCCTGGAGCATGGCCGCGACTGCATTGACTTCGCGGTAGAGTTGCCGACGGGTATAGATGATCTCTTGGTCGACCTCGGTCGACACCCAGATCAAGGCTGGATCATCGGCCTGGCTATCCAGCCAGCGATCAACCGCGTTAAAACATAAATTAGTACGCCCACCCACAAACCAACGGGCAAAAGGCGGCTTTGAATAATCTAATACCTGTTTGAAGGGGGTTTCCCAGTGAATTCCGGCTGCTTCTTCGCGCCAGAACGCGTCTTTTTGCTGAATTGAGCGCTGATGGGTTAACTTGATCGGGTTCATATTGGTCTCTGGGGTGCTTTTTATGGCCAAGATCGCTTTTTGTACTAATATTGTGACAGGTAAATCTTGCACGAGGCTTGCCGCACTTGCAACAATCTTCGCGGTTCGCTCATTTTTTCAGATCGAACGCGCTATTTTTTAGCCCTGAGGTCAGAGGTTCTGACGCTCCCCCACTACCACTGCGATGCCCGATACGACTTTAAACACTCTTGCACAATGCACAGTCGCCCGTTGGCTACGCCTAACGCTGCTGCTGAGCACGTGTGCCATGGCCGCAATCTTAAGTGGCTGTGCCGGACTCGGTGGGACGCAGGCAGGCTCGGGTATCAGCGGTTACTCAACGGCAGACTGGCGAAACTCTGCCGATCCGATTGGTTCGTTTCTGGCCCGTTCAAAAAATGGCGCGGGTTTAATCGCGGGCGATATTAATCACCCCTTGGCGCTTCAAGCACTGACTCAGCTGGGCATCAGGTATCGCTGGGGCGGCAAATCGCCTGAAACGGGGTTTGATTGCAGCGGCTTAGTACTGTATTCGGCTCAGCAGTCGCTTGGGCTAAAACTGCCTCCGCGCTCGTATGACATTGCCATGTTTGGCATCGAAGTGCCGCGCACCGACCTGAAGGTGGGCGACCTGGTATTTTTTAACACCTTGGGACGCCGCAACTCGCATGTTGGGGTGTATTTGGGCGAAGATCAATTTGTACACTCACCGGCCGCAGGTGGCGTGGTTCGAATCGAAAACATGAACCAAGCTTACTGGGCCAGACGGTTCGACGGCGCGCGTCGCTTGTAGCGCGACGCGCCAGGCCTACGTCAAGACCTTGGTTGCAGAGTGCTCAGTCGCCTGACACGGGCGCAACTCACACAAACCACACTGTTCAAGTGCCTGCTGCATCGAGCATACCGAGCGACGACAAGCAACAACCTGAATCCCACCTTTTTGAGCTGCATTTCTGAACGTTTTCATGACGTTATGGCCCAAAAAATCAGTCAGTAAGATCACCACCTGAGTCCCCGAGGGCAATTGCAGCGCCTTTTTTTGGTGTGACGGGTCGCGACCTGTGATGTGGTGGGTAATGGCAATATTGTGTTCGCGCAACAGGTTGGGGATATTGCCGAGACGGTCGGCACCCACGACGACTGCACTAAGAGAATGATTCATAGCTGCTCCAGAAGATGAACAGCCTAGATGATAATGATTCTTATTTATAAATCAAGCGTAATAATACCTATTCTCATTTAAAATTCAGGTTTCTTGTTTATTTTCAACACGTTCCCTAATTTCACTTTCAGTCAATTCTGGCGTGAGCATGGCAATTAGGGTGTACACATAGTCGCGTAAAAACACACCTGATTTCAACGCAATACGGGTCGTTTGAATCCCAAAAAGATGACCGACCGGAATGCTGACCAGATTTGTATCGCGCAAGGGTTCATACGCCACGCCAGCGATAATGCCTATTCCCAAACCCACATCGACGTAGGTTTTAATGACATCGGCGTCAATCGCTTCAAGCACAATATCCGGGCGCAAGCCCTTTGCTTCGAATGCCCGATCGACCGAGCGTCTGCCCGAAAAAGCGCGATCGTAGGTCACCACAGGATAGTTCGCGACGTGCTCAAGCGTTAAGCGAAACCCCTTTTTCGCAGCCAACATGGCCAGGGGGTGCTCGGGTCGCACCACGACAGTGTGCTCCCAGGTGTAGCAAGGCAGAGTCTCGAGGCCTGGGGTCAAGGCGAGCGACTCGGTTGCGATGGCTAAATCGGCCTGTTCATGCAACACCATCTGGGCGAGCTGTGGCGGACTGCCCTCAGCCAACGACAAATGCACCTTAGGAAACTGCTTGCGAAACGCTGGAATAATTTTAGGTAACACGTAACGTGCCTGGGTATGTGTGCAGGCAATCACCAAGCTGCCTTCGTCACGACGGGCAAATTCATCGCTTACTTTTTTTAAGTTATCAATCTCGCGCATGATCCGCTCGACCACTTGAGCCACCGCCGTGCCGGGCTTGGTCAGCCCTTTGATCCGCTTGCCATGCCGCTCAAAAATCTGCACTCCGAGTTCATCTTCAAACTCAAGAATCGCCTTAGACACCCCGGGCTGAGACGTAAAGAGACTGCGAGCAGCCTCGGTCAGGTTGAAATCGCGTCGAATGGTTTCTCGCACAAAGCGAAATTGCTGCAAATTCATAATGACTCCATCAATAATCACGATTATAAGTAATATAGAAAATATATTAAATAACTTTTTGGAATAAGCTTCTACCTGATTTTGAACTTGCGAGATAATTCACTTCATTTCTTCATGCCTATAGGTTGCCCCCATGGATTTCAGCGTCAGCATTTCAGCCAGCCCCCATCAAACCAAGACACCTGCGATTGCCGTGGGTGTCTTTGCCGAAGGCGTCTTAAGTGTTGCGGCTGACGCGATCGATCGCGCAAGCCACGGTGCCGTGCGCGCTGTTGTCAAAGCTGAATTTTCTGCGCGCGCAGGCTCGACGCTCGTTTTACGCAACCTGGCAGGCGTAGCCTCTGCGCGCGTGGTCTTGGTCGGTTTAGGCAAGCAAGCGGACTACAGTGCGCGCGTGCACGCTCGCGCCGAGCAGGCCTTTGCCGCGTATTGTGTTCAAGCGCAACTCACCGAAGCCACCTCGACTCTGGCGGCAATCGACTGCCCAAACACGTTGGTACGCGATCGCGCACGCTCGGGTGCATCCGCCTGCGGCGAAGCCACGTATCACTACGATGCCAGCTTTGGCAAACCTGATATCAGTGCAAGACCCAAACTTAAAAAAATCAATTTGCAATTTGCGAGTACGACCGAGCGGGTTGCCGCAACACTCGGACTGACAGAAGGCGCCGCCTTGGTCAACGGCATGTCGTTGGCGCGAACACTCGGCAACTTACCGGGCAACATTTGCACCCCCACTTATTTAGGCGAGGCCGCAAAAACCTTAGGCAAGCAATTTAAAAACCTCAGTGTGAAGGTGCTTGACCGTAAACAAATTGAAGCCTTGAAAATGGGTTCCTTCTTATCAGTTGCGCGCGGCTCTGCCGAGCAACCCCGCTTTATTGTGTTGCATTACAAAGGCAAAGCAGTCGCTGCAAAACGCGGCGTTAAAAATCCCGTAGGCCCGATCGTGTTAGTGGGTAAAGGCATCACGTTTGATTCAGGTGGTATTTCAATCAAACCCGCAGCCACCATGGACGAAATGAAGTTCGATATGTGCGGCGCCGCCAGCGTTTTAGGCACCTTGCGGGCAGTGGCTGAAATCGGCTTACCGGGAGAAATCATTGGCTTGATTCCCACCTGCGAAAACATGCCCAGCGGCACGGCAAACAAACCCGGCGATGTCGTCACAAGCATGTCGGGTCAAACAATTGAAATCCTCAACACCGATGCTGAAGGGCGCTTAATTCTGTGTGACGCGCTGACCTATGCAGAACGCTTTAAACCCTCGGCCGTCATTGATATTGCTACGTTAACGGGTGCGTGCGTGGTCGCGTTAGGCAAAGTCAACACGGGCTTGTTTTCAACGGACGATGCCTTGGCTGAAGCCTTGTTAAGTGCAGGCAAGCAATCGATGGATACGGCCTGGCGCCTGCCCCTGGATGATGCCTACCAAGAACAGCTGAAATCAAACTTTGCCGACATGGCCAACATCGGCGGTCAACCCGGTGGCGCCGTCACTGCTGCGTGCTTTTTATCGCGCTTCGCCAAGGCTTATCACTGGGCGCACCTCGATATCGCTGGCACTGCATGGCGTGGGGGTGGAGAGAAAGGATCGACCGGGCGCCCTGTGCCCATGCTGTTGCAATACCTGATCAATCAAGGCTAGACGAAGAAATGGCTCGCATCGATTTTGCGTTTGGCGCGACTGAGAAAATCGCGCAAGCGTGTCAAACCACGCTTAAGCAGTATCTCGCGGGCCACAAACTGGTGGTCTATTGCAGCGATGCTCAGCGCCTAAAAGCCTTTGACACCAAACTTTGGGCCGTCGAACCCTCTGCCTTTGTGCCACACGTGTTGGCCAACGACCCGTTGGCAGAGCAAACTCCGATTTGGCTGGTCGCGGGCGACCTCGAGCAAACCCTTGCGCGGGCGCCCACCGGCGCTTGGCTGCTGAACCTCGATGACCAGTGCCCTCCTGCGCTAGGAGACACGGCTAGGGTCCTGGAAATCGTCTCAGAAGACGAAGATGACAAGACGGCTGCGCGTGCGCGTTGGGCACAGTACAAAGCGGCTGGTCACGACTTAAAAGCCCATCGACTCGCTTAAATGCCAGTAACGTGGTTAAAACCATCAAAATTTACCGAAAATATAGCCATTCAGGGAACTGTCAGGTATGCTTTCGGTCATAGACTGAGGGTGAATACAATTTACCCAAAGTCCAATTTAGGAACAGGAGCTCATGATGTCTGAATATCGCCCATCTTTAAACCCTAGCCAGTACGGCGACGTCGCCGATGTGGCCGTTCGCAACCGTGTTCTGCGCAACACCTATTGGTTGTTGGCTATTTCGCTCATCCCGACCGTGCTCGGTGCTGCCGTTGGTATGTACAGTGGCATCAACCAGGTCATGGCGACGAGCCCCATTATGACCATGGTCATCTTTCTGGCCGGCGCCTTTGGCTTGATGTATGCAATTGAAAAGAACAAAGAGACCTCGCTTGGCGTTGGCTTACTGTTGCTCTTTACGTTTTTCATGGGGATCATGCTCTCGCGTCTGTTGGGACACGTACTTGGCATGAGCAACGGCACGCAACTCGTCATGTTCGCCTTTGGTGGCACCGCTGCCGTCTTTGGCACGATGGCAACACTCGCAACCACAATTAAACGCGACCTGTCGGGCTTAAGCAAATTTATGTTTGTCGGTGTGGTGATTTTGCTGGTAGCCAGCATTGCCAACATCTTCTTGCATCTGCCAGCCTTGATGTTGACGATTTCTGTGATCGCCATTGTGATCTTTTCAGCCTTTATGCTGATTGATCTGCAGCGCGTGGTCAACGGTGGCGAAACCAACTATGTCTCTGCAACGCTTGCGATCTACTTAGACGTGTACAACGTTTTCGCCAACTTGCTCGCGATTCTTGGTATCACTGGCGGCAGTCGCGACTAAGCATTTTTCTTGGTTGCGTTCAAAGCAGCACAAAGCGCCAAGTTGAGTTAAAAAGAAGGATCAAGCTCTGGATTGTCAGAGCTTGATCCTTTTTATTTGTACACATACTTCAGGGATCTTAAATGGGCGATACCGTTCTAAAGCACGATAACAATGGCGTGCTAACGCTTACGATCAATCGCCCTGAACGTCGCAATGCGCTGGATGTTGCAACCTACCTTGCCTTAGCCGAGCATATACGCGCAGCAAGCGCCAGCACAGACTATCGTGCCATCGTAGTAACCGGTGCAAGCAATTATTTCACCGCAGGCAACGACCTGAAAGATTTTCAGAAGCCACGCGCCCCGGGCGATAGCGGCGGCATCACCTTATTACGCAGTCTGATTGATTGCGATTTGCCGGTTATCGCCGCCGTTGAAGGTCGCGCCATCGGCATCGGCGTGACGCTGCTTCAGCACTGTGATTTTATTTGTGCGGCCGACGATGCCTTGTTTACGATACCTTTTGTCGCGCTTGGACTTTGCCCAGAGGGCGCCTCGAGTGTGCTGCTTGCACAAATTGTTGGCGCGCGGCGCGCTTCAGACTGGTTGCTACGTGGCAAAACTTTTGGTGCACAAGAAGCGCTTGAGGCGGGGTTCATTACCCAAGTCACCAATCCAGGTCAAGCCCTCGCCATAGCCCAGGCCCTGGGCGACGAGTTGGCCGCCCTGCCCCCACAAGCCCTACAGCTTTCAAAGCGTATGATGAAACACGCGCAACGTCCGATGCTTCATGAAACACTTAATTATGAGTTTGGCTTGTTTTCTGAGCGCTTGCAATCAGAAGAAGCGCAGGCCGCGGTGGCGAAGTTACTCAAAAAATAAAGCGCCGAGACAAGATCACTTGACTCGACCATAACCCGCAGGCAAAGTTTCACGAACACGATGGAGAACCACACTATGCTAACTGCACGCACCAACGACGGCGTTGACCTTTGTTACGAAACCACAGGTTCAGGCGACCCGATTATTTTTGTTCATGAGTTTGCTGGGCACAAAGAAAGCTGGGAACCTCAGATTCGCCATTTCTCGCGTCAGTATCAATGCGTCACCTATAACGCACGCGGCTATCCGCCCTCTTCCGTTCCACCCGAGGTGTCTTCGTACTCGCAAAACCGCGCAGTCGCAGACATTATCGCGGTAATGGATCACTTAAAAATCAAACGCGCGCATATTGTGGGCCTGTCGATGGGCGGCTTTGCGACGCTGCACTTTGGCTTGCAGCACCCAGATCGCGCGCTTTCGTTGGTGGTGGCGGGTTGCGGCTATGGCGCTGAACTCGAACAGCGCGATCAATTTCGCAAAGAAGCCGAGGCCAGTGCCAACATGTTATTGCAACAGGGAATGAAAGCCTTTGTCGACAAATACGCCTATGGCCCAACCCGTCTCTCGTTTGAGCGTGCCGATCCACGTGGTTTTGCAGAGTTTATTGAGCAGTTTTATGGTCACTCGGCCTTGGGCTCAGCCAATACGCAGCTTGGCGTACAGCGCGAACGCCCCTCGCTCTACAACTTAAAAGAAGAGCTTAAAAAACTCACCGTACCGACCTTGATTTTGAATGGTGATGAAGACTGGCCCTGCCTCAAGCCTGGGCTCATGCTCAAAGAAACGATCCCTTCGGCTGCACTGGCAATTTTGCCGAACTGCGGGCACACCATGAACATTGAAATGCCCAATGAGTTCAACCACGTACTCGAACAATTTTTACAACACGCGAGCAGCGGTCGCTGGCCACAGCGCGATCCACGTGCGATGGTCGCTTCGATTACCGGGATGAAAGACTAAATGTCCTTAGCACTTCAGACGCTTGCGACACTAGACACCAACACGGTGTCTGATGCCTTGGATTTTATGGGGCTGCCCGGTGCCACGTACGGGCTACGACCGCTGTGGAATTGTCCAAAAATAGTCGGTCGGGCTTCGACGATACAACTCGGTCCCAAAACAGGTACCGCACCGACGGTGCATTTGATTTCGCCTGTCATTGCCAGCATTACCACCGACGATCGCATCTTAGTGATCACCGGTGGTACCGAAGATATTTCATGTTGGGGCGACATCCTGGCCAATGCCGCCAAGATGAAAGGAGTTCGAGGTTCGGTCATTGATGGCATGAGTCGTGATATCGAGGGCAGCGAATCCATCGACTACCCCGTGTATGGGCGTGGTCTGACGATGATCAGCGCCCGCAATCGTTTAGTGCAAATCGCCTCGGGCACACCGGTAGTCGTCGCAGGCGTGACCGTCTGCGAAGATGACTATGTGATCGCCGACCGCTGCGGCACAGTCTTTGTACCCGCCGCAAAAATCGACGAGGTCCTGGCACTTGCACAACGCATTGCCTCGCGACAAGACGGTATGGTGCAAGCGGTGCGCGCAGGTCAATCTGTAGAGGATGTCATGCACGACAAAAAATTTGAAGCGATTAAGCAGGGGTAGGCACAGGCATCCCCCCTGCCCGAGCTGCAGTCTAACCGGTCAAACCGACCGACAGTCCGCCACACACATACAGTAATTGCCCGGTGATGTAACCCGCCTTCGGATCAATCAGCATGCAAATCGCGTGCGCGACGTCCTCTGGGGTACCAAAACGACCCACTGGAATTGCCGCCATAATTTTTTTAGTTTGTGGCAAGTCAGGGGGATTGCTATCCAAAAATAAATCAGTCGCAATCGGACCCGGTGCAATCGCGTTGACGGTAATGCCCTGCGTGGCCGTCTCAAGCGCCCAGGTGCGCGTCATGCCGACCAACCCTGCCTTGGTACCACCGTAAACAGTACGACCGTCTTTGCCGAGCATGGCACGACTACTTAGATTAACAATACGACCATATTTGTTGGCACGCATGGCGGGCAGCACACCTTGCATTAACAATAAAGGTGCCACCATATTTAAAGCAACCTGTTCTTCAATCTGCTCAGCGGTCACGTCTTCGAGCTTGGCAACATGAATCATGGCAGCATTGTTGACCAAACTCAAAATTTTCTTTTTGGCAGCCCAGTCACCAATCGCTTCGCGCGTGCGTTTGGCGTTGCTTAAGTCAACCGATTCAAAAATTTCGCCAGGTAATAACTGTTTAGGGGCCGTGCGACTGAAGTTCAACACTTCATAGCCTTCACTGAGCAAGCGCTCAACGACCGCACGACCAATACCACGGCTGCCGCCGGTCACTAAGGCTGTTGTCCCTTTCATTCTGCTTTGATTCCTCGTTCTTTAATCAGTTTGCCCCATTTGGCGCGCTCAACGTTTTCAAAAGCTGCCAAGTCTGCGCCAAATAAATTTCCGGGAGTCGCAGCAAGCTTGATGTAGGCTTGCTCAACTTTTTCAGATTTCAATCCAACACGCGCCGCTTCAATGAGCTTGTCCATCACAGGCTGAGGCGTCCCTTTAGGCGCATAGATTGCAAACCAGGCGGTCACGTCAAAGCCAGCGACACCTGACTCTGCAAAGGTGGGCAACTGATCGGCGAGGGGACTACGTTGCGCCGAGGTCACCGCAATGCCGCGGACCCGCGAACCATCTTTGATCTGATTAATCGAGCCGGGCAAATTATCAAACAACAAGTCGATATTGCCACCCACTAACGCCGGCAAGGACGCCGAGATACCTTTGAAGGGTACGTGCAACAGTTCAACACCCGCCATCGCCTCAAAATATGCGCCGGTCAAGTGGGGCGAGGAACCGATACCTGGGGTGCCATAGCTCAGTTTTTTATCTTTCGCTTCGCGGGCAGCTTTAATCACATCAGCTAATGACTTCCAGGGTGAGTTCGCGGCCACCACCAGAACGTTAGGGGTGGTAGACACCAGGGCGATCGGAAGCAGATCTTTGCCTGGATCAAAGGTCATCTCGGTGTACAGAAACTGATTGATTGACTGCGTGCCAATCGTACCCAGACCGATCGTATAGCCATCGGGTTTACTACGTACGACGCCGGCCAAGCCAACGTTTCCGGCAGCACCAGGTTTATTTTCAACGACAACGGTTTGCTTGAGGGTGGACTCCATCGCTTGGGCGATTGATCGACCAAAAATATCAGCGGCGCCCGCCGCTGGATAGGGCACGACCAAAGTGAGTGACTTGGTTGGAAAATCTTGCGCCTGCGCCATTGGCATCTTGGCCACACAGAGACTGGCCACAACCAAGGTAGCGGACAAAACGCGCTGCACGATATAAGGGTGTTTCATTAAATACATACTCCTGTCTGTTTCAATCATGCACTAAGCTTACGGCGCTCGCTGAACGGACGTATCTTGTGCGTATTCGTACTATAGTGATATGTGTGAATATAGCAGCACAAACCAAGGGCACTCTGGCATGACGGCAACATCATTATTTTTTTCTCAACGCATGGCGAGCTTAGCCAAGACCCATGCCAATCACCCCGCGCTGATTGATCGAGATACTCCCACCACCTTTGCGGCACTGCACCAACAAACACTTCAACTGGCAGGCAATATGGCCGCCATCGGGATTAAACCCCATGACCGTGTTGCGGTATGGCTCCCCAACTGCACGGCCTGGGTTCAAACCTTCTTAGCGTGCGCGCATCTAGGCGCCACTGTACTCGCCATCAACACGCGATTTCGCAGCCAAGAAGTTGCCGACATCATCGGACGGGGTAAAGCAGACTGGCTGGTTTTATGGCCAGACTTCAAAGGCATTGCCTTTGCAGAAATGCTGGCAGACATCCCACAAGACCTACTCTCTCGCCTACAAGGCGTGCTTGCCGTGGGCGAGCCTGACAGCGCTGCCATGGCTGCAATTGCCACGCGCGGGCATACGTTGCACGCGTTTAGCAACTTGCTTGAAAACACCCATCCCGCGCCCCCGGCCTTTGGACAAGCGCCCGCACTTTGCTTTACCACCTCTGGTACGACCTCATTACCAAAATTTGTAGTGCATGATCAACACACCTTAATTGTGCATGCTGATTCAATGCAACAAGCGTTTGAGTATGATCACACTAGCCGCATTTTTGCAAGTGGCCCGTTCTGCGGTGCCTTCGGATTTTCGACACTGACGGGTGGCTTAGCCACTGGCTGCACGGTCGTTTGCGAGCCAGCCTCTGACACCCAAAGCACGCTCGAACAAATTCGCAAGCATCAAGTGACGCATACCTATGCTAACAATGAGTCCCTCTTAAAACTCTTCGAGACTGCACCTTCGCCCGATACTTTTGCAAGTTGCAAGCTGTTTGGTTTTGCCAGCTTTTCACCAGCGATCACGAATCTGCTTGAAGAGGCACAGCGCAATCATGTCCCGCTCACGGGCTTATATGGTTCGAGCGAATTGCAAGCCTTGATGGCAGCTCAACCACTGGACGCGTCTCACGGAGATGTCAGCGTGCGTTATCTGGCAGGCGGTCGTTTGATTCACCCGGATGCCCGAGTGCGTGCGCGCGACCCTGCCACGGGTCAACTTGCACCGCATGGCGAATCTGGCGAACTCGAAATCAAATGCGCGAGTCAAATGTTGGCCTATCTCGACAACCCGGATGCCACTGCTCAAGCCTACACGCCTGACGTCTTTTTTAAGACGGGCGATCTAGGGTACACCGTCAGTGATCATCAGTTTGTATTTCAAACGCGCATGGGTGACTCAATGCGACTATCGGGGTTTTTAGTCAATCCCGCAGAAATCGAACATACGATTGAGGCGTTACCTGGGGTGCAAGCCTGCCAAGTGGTAGGTGCAGTTCAAGGCACAAAAATACTTCCCGTCGCATTTGTCATTTTGCGAGAAGGCGCTCTTGCCGATCCTGCGCAGTGGGCGACAGAATGCAAGCGTACGATGGCAGGGTATAAGGTGCCCGTGCACTTTGAGCTGGTTCACGAGTTTCCAACTGTTGAAAGTGCGAATGCTGTCAAAATTTTGAAAAATAAACTTCGCGACATGGCGAGTGAAATCCTTGCGAGAAAACATTGAATGTTTAATGCTGATTCTTTGCTTTTGCCTTTTTTTACAGATGACCATCGTCATTTGCACGACGCCTTACATCAATGGTCAGCGCAGCACCTGACCCAGCGCGTTCACGAAGGTAATGTCGACGAGATCTGCGTTACCTTGACCCGCACTCTGGGCAAAGCGGGCTGGCTGCGTTATTGCGTGCCGGCGCAATACGGTGGTGCCCTGCCTGCGCTTGATTCACGCAGCCTCTGTTTAATTCGGCAAACGCTGGGTTACTACGATGGCCTGGCCGATTTTGCCTTTGTCATGGCGGGCCTGGGCAGCGGACCCATTTCGTTATTTGGTTCAACTCACCTGAAAGAAAAGTATTTACCCAAAGTCGCGACCGGTGAACTGATCGCGGCGTTTGCGTTATCTGAGCCCGATGCTGGGTCAGATGTGGCCGCAATGACGACGCGCGCGACACGCACGGCTTCAGGTTATCGAATTAATGGCGTCAAAACCTGGATCTCAAACGCCGACATCGCTGATTTTTATACCGTATTTGCCCGCGTTGAAGACGATGAGGCCGAAGGTGTCACTGCCTTTGTGGTCGATGCGGATACACCCGGCCTGCGCGTCAGTGAGCGTTTTGATGTGTGTGCACCGCACCCGATTGGCAGCTTGACGTTTACGGATTGCGAAATCCCCGCATCGCAACGCTTAGCCAACCCTGGGCAGGGCTTTAAAGTCGCGATGCAAAATCTAGATGTGTTTCGTGCTTCGGTCGGCGCGGCGGCACTCGGTTTTGCAGAAGCGGCGCTGGATATGGGCATCACACGCGCCACCACGCGCCCGATGTTTGGCGCAATGCTTGCCGATTTGCAAATGACACAGGCGGCGATCGGCGACATGAGCACCGAAATCGACGCGGCCACGCTTCTGATCTACCGCGCGGCCTGGGAGCGTGACATCCTGCAACGCCGCACAACCAAGTCAGCTGCAATGGCTAAAATGTTCGCCACCGAATCCGCGCAGCGTGTGATTGATCGCTGCGTGCAATTACATGGCGGGTTAGGCGTCAAAGTCGGCCACCCGTTAGAAATGTTGTATCGTGAAATCAGGGCATTGCGCATTTACGAAGGCGCGACTGAAGTTCAGCAAGTCATCATCGCACGCGAAACACTCAAAAATAAAACGACAGGAGTCATTCAATGAACGGTTCAGAAGCCATGGTACACACCCTGCTTAAGGGTGAGATCGATGTTTGTTTTGCTAATCCCGGCACTTCTGAAATGCATTTTGTTTCAGCACTGGATCGTGCCCCTGGCATGCGTTGCGTACTGGGCCTGTTTGAAGGCGTTGTCAGCGGCGCTGCCGATGGCTACTACCGCATGGCCGAAAAACCAGCAGCGACACTTTTACATTTAGGACCTGGCTTGGGCAATGCGTTAGCCAATATCCACAATGCCAAGCGCGCTTATTCAGGCATGATTAATATCGTCGGTCAGCATGCGCTCGATCACATTCATAACAATGCCCCGCTGAACTCGGATGTCGAAGCGGTTGCGCGTCCCATGTCGAACTGGGTGAAGACCACGATGTCGGCATCGGCCGCACCTTTGGATACCGCCGAAGCAATCTCTCAAGCGCGCAGCACGCCCGGCCGTATTGCGACCCTGGTGCTGCCTGCCAACTGCGCCTGGGAACCCTCTGACCCCGGACACTACTCAACAGCACCCGCTCAAACAGCCGCCGCACCTTTGGCTGAGACCGTGCTGGCTTTAGCGCGTCTGCTCTCAGATCGCAAAACCGCCGAAGTCACCACGCTCTTGCTTGGTGGCCCTGCACTGCGCGCCAAGGCTGCAACGCTGGCGGGTAAGATTGCCGCACACACGGGCTGCAAGCTGGCCTGCGAGCCGCGTAACCCACGCATGGAGCGCGGTCGTGGTCGGGTCAATATCGCACCACTGCCTTTCCCAGTGGATGGAGCTGTCGCTTTAATCAAAGATGCCAAACATCTTGTGCTAGTGGGCAGCGCGCCACCGGTTGCATTTTTCGCTTATCCCAACAAGCCACGCATGATTAAGCAGCCTGATTGCGAAGTGCATACCTTGGCCACACTCACGCATGACATCGAAGCAAGTCTGCAAGCACTCGTTGATGCCTTAGGTGCACAAAATACCGCCCCCGCGCAGTTATCGACCGGCCCCATCATTACAGACCTTCCCACCGGCACGCCTTCGGCTGAGCACTTTGGTGCCATCATTGCCGCGACCTTGCCTGAAAATGCCATCATGGTTGACGAGGCCGTGACCTCAGGCCGGCAATTTGCCAAAACACTGCCGCAAGCTGCACCCCATGACTGCATCGACATTACAGGTGGCGCAATCGGCTGGGGGCTGCCCGCCGCAGTCGGCGCAGCCGTCGCCTGCCCTGATCGCAAAGTCTTTGCCTTTATCGGTGATGGCAGTGCGATGTACACCCTGCAAGCACTCTGGACCATGGCACGCGAACAGCTCGATGTCACGGTTGTGATTTTTGCGAATCGCTCGTATCGCATCTTGCGTGGCGAGCTCGCCAATATGGGCGGCCCTGAGGCAGGTGAAAACGCCAAGCGCATGCTAGATCTAGATCGCCCGTTTCTGGATTGGGTGTCGCTTGCGAAAGGGCACGGTGTGGCAGGCAGCCAAGTCACCACGCTCGAAGGCTTTGCCAGCGCCATGCGCATTGCCGCCAAAGAGAAAGGTCCTCGTTTAATCGAACTGGTGTTTTAAAAAATTTCTAATCTATTTTCTGACAAGCTGAGATCAAACATATGAAATGCTATTGCGTCGTCAATTTTCGTGAAGCCCTCGAACTGATCGAGACTAAAACGCCTGAACCCACCGGTACTGAAGTGCTAGTGCAAGTGCGCGCGGCGGGCGTTTGCCACAGCGATATCCATTTTTGGGAAGGTGGTTACGACCTCGGTAACGGCCGCACACTATCACTCAAAGACCGCGGAATTAAATTACCCATGACGATGGGCCACGAGACAGCTGGTACCGTAGTTGCTCTGGGACCACAAGCCAAAGGCGTTGAAAAAGGTCGCAACTATTTGGTCTACCCCTGGATTGGTTGCCGCCAATGTCCAGCTTGTTTAGACGAACTCGAAAATCACTGCGCCAATCCACAATATCTGGGCGTGCATCGCCCCGGTGGTTATGCCGATCATATTATGGTGCCCGATGCACGCTATTTAATTGATATTGGTGACCTGGATCCTGCAGCCATTGCCCCCTATGCCTGCTCAGGGATCACCACCTACAGCGCACTCAATAAAATTGGCGCTAGTCTTTATCAAAAGCATCCCATCGTCATTATGGGTGCAGGTGGTTTAGGCTTGATGTGCCTGGCCTTGGTCAAAGCCTTGAATGGTGTGGGTGCAATTGTCGTGGATATTGATCCCGTTAAACGCAAAGCCGCGCTTGAGGCCGGCGCGCTGGCCGCCATCGACGGCGCAGCACCCGATGCTGCTCAACAAATCATTGCTGCGAACGGCGGCAAACTATTGCAAGGCATTGTGGATTTGGTGGGTGCACCCTCAACCACCGAGCTTGGCTTTAATGTGATGATCAAGGGCGGCAAGCTGGTGATCGTTGGTTTGTTTGGCGGTGCAGCCCCTTGGCCGATCGCCTTCATTCCAATGAAAGCCGCGCAAATTCTGGGTAGCTATACCGGCTCACTCAACGAAATGCGCGACTTATTGCAACTGGTCAAAGACGGCAAGATCACACCGATCCCAGTGCACAAGCATCCACTCGCCGATGCGGATAAGGTGCTGACATCGCTGCGTCAAGGCAAGGTGACGGGCCGGGCGGTGTTGACCGCGTAAATGCAAACGCTAGCCGGCAAAGATCAGTTTGCCGGCGGGGGTTTCGCACCCTGATAGCGCTGCAGTGCCAGCAGCACCTGGCGCGTTGCCAGGGGTTTGCCAGCGAGATGTTCGGATAACCGCGCACGCAATGAAACGCGTAGCGCGGGTTCCTTTTGTGCGTCGTCAAAATCAGGGGGCTCGGCATCCAGGCCGTAGCCGGTTTCTTTTAACAAAACCCACTCAAACCGACGTAACGCCCCCGCAGCGGGCGAACCCGTGGCGAGGCTTTGCAACGCCATGACATAGGCGTCAAACAAACCAGGGTGTGGATCTTCGCGGGGCAGTAAGCGAAAGAGTAGTTCGTTCATGTACCAGCACGACATCATTGCGGTACCAGGCAAAGGATGCACGCCCGCGCACTCAGCGCGCGTCAAGGTTTTTACCTCACTCGCACCTGTCCAAGAGAGCAACAACGGCTGAAACAAAGAGAGCGCCGGGCGCAACACCGAGTGCGGGCGCTTGGCGCCCTTGGCCACCATGCTGACCCAGCCATGATCGCGTGAAAACGCTTGAACAATTAGAGAGGTTTCTCGCCAGGCCGTTGCGTGTAGCACATAGCCTGGGGTTTCGTGTACGCGCGCGGCGCGTTTACTCATAGCCTAAATCGCGTAGGCTGCCCTCTTTTTCGGCCCAGCCTTTTTTAACCTTGATATACACCTCAAGGTGAATCGGTTTATCCAGTAGCTTGGCAATATCTTGTCGCGCTTCTGAGGCAATGCGTTTCATGTGGCTGCCGCCCACGCCCAGCAAAATCGGTTTGTGGCTATCGCGCTCGACAATCACACAGGCGGCCACGTGCACGCCTTTATCGGTTTCTTCCCACTGTTCAATCATCACCGTGCAACCGTAGGGCAGTTCATCACCGACCAAGCGAAAGATTTTTTCGCGGATGAGCTCAGAGGCAATAAAACGAATCGGGCGATCAGTCAGCGTATCGGCATCAAAATACGCTTCGTTTTCAGGTAAGCGCTTAGCCACTTCATCAAGCAGCTGATCAAGCTGATGCTTTTTAGTCGAACTGACCGGCACCACCGCATCAAACTGAAACTGCGCAGCAATTTTTGCAACAAAAGGGTAAAGCTCATCGCGATTTTTAAGCTGATCGATTTTACTGATCACCAAAATCGTACGCGCGGGATCGTGCAGCAAAGATAATAATTTGGCATCACCGGGCGACCACTTACCGGCTTCGACGACAAACAACACCACATCGACCCCCGCAAGCGTTTGCGTCACGACACGATTCATCATGCGGTTCATCGTCCCGCCGTGACGGGTTTGAAAACCCGGCGTATCCACAAACACAAATTGTTCGTGCTCGCGTGTCAATACACCTTGGATACGGTGACGCGTCGTTTGCGCTTTACGCGAAACGATCGTGATTTTGCTGCCAATTAAAGCGTTAGTCAGTGTAGATTTACCAACATTGGGACGTCCAACCACTGCGATAAAACCACAGCGGTATGCTGCTTCTGTCATTTAAGCTCCTGGGCAACCGCAACCGGCAGCGTGAGTTGTGCCGTTTTGCGCGCCCGGGTTGAACGCTTTTTGGCTGGGGCTGGACTGGCCGCCTCAGCTGCAACCAAAGCAAGTTTTGCTGCCGATTGCTCGGCCGCACGACGACTTGCCCCTGGTGCTACTACTTTAATATCGAGTACCGGTACCGAGCACTCAACTTCAAATTGCTGGCTATGCGCCGCACCATGCGTGGCCACAACGCTGTAAACAGGCAAGGCGTACTGGCGACTTTGCAAAAATTCTTGTAATAAAGTTTTGGCGTCTTTACCAAGCGTCAAAGGATCAACGCTCGCCAAGATAGGAACGTAAACACGCTCAATGAGCTGTTGGGCTGCAACAAATCCGCCATCCAAAAAGACCGCCGCCAAAATCGCCTCAAAGGTATCGGCCAAAATCGAAGGGCGACGAAAGCCACCACTTTTGAGTTCGCCTTCGCCTAAGCGCAAATATTTTGATAAATCGAGTTTTTGTGCGATTTCAGCCAAGGAGGCTTGCTTGACTAAGTTTGCGCGCACGCGCGACAGATCACCTTCATCAAGCGTGCCATAGTGATTAAACAGCAACGCCGAGACCGACACACTTAAAACAGAATCACCCAAAAACTCTAGGCGTTCGTTATGACGCGCGCCATGACTCCGATGCGTCAGCGCCTGCTCTAGCAAAGCAGGTTTGACGAATTGGTATCCAAGCGAGGTTTCAAGTGCAGCAAGTGACATGAAAAAATAACAATAAACAGTAACCAAACAAAACGAACTTAATGAAAGCGCCCGATGCGTCCTAGGCTGCTAAAGTTCATCCAAATAAAGAAAGCTTTACCGACAATATGGGCTTCAGGTACAAAACCCCAGTACCGACTATCCAAACTGTTATCGCGATTGTCACCCATCATAAAGTAAACGCCTGCCGGAACGGTGCATCGCACACCATTTCGAAGGTATTCGCACTTTTCACGATATGGAAAGTTTGAAATTGGCCCGATCTCTTGCGATCGTCGCTCATCTAACAGGATTTGGTGAGGCTTTTCGCCGAGATGCTCTGTGAACTGTGCCGTATACGCGACACGATCGGGTTCAAAATATTGACCGTCCGCCTTTCTAAGAATTTCTTTACCATTGATAAATAGCTTTTTATCAAGATAAGCAAGTTGGTCGCCTGGTAAACCAACTACTCGTTTAATGTAGTCAACAGAGGGATCGACTGGGTAACGAAACACCATCACGTCACCGCGCTCAGGTTCGCCCAGCGGAATAATTTTTTTATCAATCACGGGCAAGCGCAAACCATACGTGAATTTATTAACAAGAATTAAATCGCCAGACTGCAGTGTGGGCAACATCGACCCCGACGGGATACGAAAGGGCTCGACAATAAATGAGCGCAACACAAACACAAACAGAATCACCGGAAAAAAACTGACGCCGTACTCAACCCACCAGGGGATACGCCCGACCTCGGTGCGAATCTGTTCTTCGCGATTTTGCACTTCAATGGGAGGTAAACCCACCCAACTCGGACGTGCTAATGCCAGAGCCTCGGCAACGCGCCGCTGGCGTGCAGGGTTCAGTGAAAACTTATCGAGCGTCCAGACCACGCCCGTGACAAGCATCAGCACAAACAGAATCAGAGCAAAATTCCAACTCATCGACTTAGCCTTGTAGAAAAATTATTTGTCGTCAACTTGCAAGATTGCCAAGAACGCTTCTTGCGGTATCTCAACGCTACCTACTTGCTTCATACGTTTTTTTCCTGCTTTTTGTTTTTCAAGCAGTTTTTTCTTACGACTGATATCACCGCCATAACATTTTGCCAATACGTTCTTGCGCAAGGCTTTCACGTTTTCGCGGGCAATGATCTCGGCACCAATCGCAGCCTGAATTGCCACGTCATACATTTGACGTGGGATCAACTCGCGCATGCGCGACACCACGTCACGCGCGCGATAACGTGCGTTTGAACGATGGCAAATATTTGAAAGTGCATCGACCTTGTCAGTGTTGATCAACAAATCAACTTTAACGACATCGGCCGTACGGTACTCTTTAAATTCGTAATCCATTGACGCATAACCACGCGACACCGACTTTAACTTGTCAAAAAAGTCGAGCACGATTTCGGCCAACGGCATTTCGTAATGCAGGTGTACCTGGCGGCCGTGATATGTCATGTCCAACTGCTGACCGCGCTTGTTGTTGCAAAGCGTCATCACGGGGCCCACATACTCTTGGGGCATAAACAGCGTGATTGTCACAATGGGTTCACGAATTTCGAGATACTGGCCGACCTCAGGCATGCGTGAAGGGCTTTCGATCTGGATGACACTATTGTCACGCAATACAACCTCATAGACCACTGAGGGCGCGGTCGTAATGATGTCCATGTCAAATTCGCGTTCAAGGCGTTCTTGAACGATTTCCATGTGCAGCAGACCCAAGAAACCGCAACGAAAGCCAAAACCAAGCGCTTGCGACACCTCGGGTTCGTACATCAGCGACGAATCGTTAAGCTTGAGTTTCTCAAGCGAATCACGCAACTGATCGTATTCACTGCTCTCGACCGGATACAGGCCAGCAAACACCTGAGGTTTGACTTCTTTAAAACCCGGCAAAGCCTCGGCGGCTGGTTTGGCTAAAAGCGTGATCGTGTCACCGACTTTTGCATCGGCAAGCTCTTTAATACCTGCAATGACAAAGCCCACCTCGCCGGCAGACAGATGCGGCCGCGGCTGCGACTTGGGCGTGAACACGCCGGTTTGCTCGCACAAATGCACGGCGCCTGTCGCCATAAAAGAAATTTTATCTTTGGGTTTCAGTGTGCCGTTAACCACGCGCACCAGCATCACAACGCCCACGTAGTTATCAAACCACGAGTCAATGATCAACGCTTGCAGAGGCGCCGATGCATCGCCCTTAGGGGCAGGAATACGTGTGATAACCGCCTCGAGAATTTCATCGATCCCCATGCCGGTTTTGGCACTGGCCAGGATCGCCTCAGAGGCATCGATTCCAATGACTTCTTCAACTTCAGCGCGCGCGCTTTCTGGATCAGCCGACGGCAAATCCATTTTATTTAATACCGGAACAACCTCGACGCCGAGTTCGATGGCGGTGTAGCAGTTGGCCACGGTTTGAGCCTCAACGCCTTGTGAGGCATCAACGACCAACAGCGCACCCTCGCAGGCGGACAGGGAGCGACTGACTTCGTACGAGAAGTCGACGTGCCCCGGGGTATCAATCAAGTTGAGGTTATAAATCTGACCACTGGCCGACTTGTATTGCAGCGCAGCCGTCTGAGCCTTAATCGTAATGCCACGTTCGCGCTCAATATCCATTGAGTCAAGCACTTGGGCGGACATTTCGCGGTCTGCCAAGCCTCCGCAGCGCTGAATCAGTCGGTCTGCCAGGGTGGATTTACCGTGATCGATATGGGCAATAATCGAGAAATTGCGAATGTGCTGCATAACGCCTAAAAAGTAAGATACCAAGCAAAAGGGGCGCTCTGCGCCCCTTTTGCGGCAAACCGCTATTCTAGCCTGTCTAGCCTCACTTATCCTTGCGAACGGCCACCCAGCGGGTTTGATCGCCGGTTCGCACCATCAGCCCGACCGGGCGAGAAGCATCCAAACTCGCCACAACCTTGGCAAACTGCGCCGGGGTGGTGATATCGGTATCGTTGACCGCCAAAATGATGTCACCTTCGGCCACACCGGCCGTACTGGCAGGTGCGTCAACCGCCGTCACCTGCACACCGCCCTGGATACGCAGCTTTTTCTGAACGTCCTCTTTGACCGGAATCACGCCCATTCCCAACACCGTGGTCACGGCCTCGGCGGGTTTGACCGGTGCGGGCTCAGCAGCGGCTGTTTTATCGGCCTTTAATTCAGCCACAGTCACTTTGAGCGTGAGCGGTTTACCTTTGCGCCAAACCTCAAGAGCAGACGTCGTACCAGGCTTGGTTTCACCCACGACACGCGGCAAATCAGACCAGCGGCTAATCGGTTTATCGCCAAACTTCGTAATCACGTCTCCTGGCAAGACTCCGGCCTTATCGGCAGGTGCATCAGGCTCTACTGCGCCAACCAAAGCCCCTTCTGCCTTAGGCAACCCAATGGCTTGTGCAACATCTTTGCTAACTTCACCGATTTGGACGCCAATTCGTCCTCGGGTCACCGATCCCGAAGCACGCAATTGATCGACCACCGACATCGCTTCTTCAATCGGAATCGCCAAAGAGATCCCCATAAAGCCGCCGCTACGCGACACGATTTGCGCATTGATACCCACGACTTCACCTTTCAAATTCAACAAGGGGCCGCCGGAGTTACCTGGGTTGACCGCAACATCTGTTTGAATAAAGGGCAGGTAATCACCCGTTTCACGACCAAGCGCACTGACAATGCCCGAGGTTACGGTTGACTCAAGACCAAACGGTGAACCGATCGCCATCACCCACTGACCTTTTTTCAACAACTTGGCGTTGCCAATTGGCAAGAAAGCCATACCTTTTGCTTCAACTTTTAGCAATGCAACATCAGTACGCTTATCGCTGCCAATCACTTTGGCCTTGAATTCACGCGCATCGGTCAATGTGACAAAAATATCGGTCGCACCTTCAACCACGTGATGATTGGTCAAGAGATAACCATCTTCAGAAATAAAGAAGCCAGAACCTACCCCGCGCGGCACTGAGCGCTCTTCAGGTTCAGCCCGAGGTTTGTTACGTGGATTTTGCTGAGAACCTGGAGGACGTGCGCCAGGCGGCTGAAAATCAGGTCCAAAAAAGTGACGGAACATTTCGTAGGGATCTTGTCCCTGCCCTTGTGGGCCCGAACGCGCTGCGACTTTTGCAGTCGTGCGGATATTGACAACAGCGGGCTCAGCCTTTTCAACAATGGTGGTGAAATCTGGCAACCCTGTTACTTGCGCTTGTACTGTGACGTACTGAATACCACCTACGACCAATACCACGCCCATCACGAGCGCGAGCAAAGCGCGACGTGCGCGTTTCACAGACTGGTACGCAGAGAAATAAAATTGTTCTTGCATCATAGACTCCAGTAAAACATTCTAAGAAGGATCACTCACGCGACCCCGCAGGCGGAACGTATTGAATCGACTGTGCTAACAGTTCAAGGGTCGTTGCCGGCACTTCACCCAAAACCGTTAACCAGAAATTCGCAATACGAATCCCAAAGATATTGACAGAACCGCTGCGTGCAGCGCCCTGGGATAGATACTCAGACCGTTCTGAACGATAAGGTTCAATAAAAATTGAAATTGTTGCAAGCCCATCGGTCAGCACAAGCTGATTCACTGAGCGTTGATCAGCAAAAACACGTGCGAGTTGTGACTTGGGCAAGTAGCCTGGAGGCGCTGGCACGCGCCAACCCAACGCACCAAGATCAATCACTTGTTGTTTGGTTTCGTGCGTTTTCCAATCTGTTGTTGACCAAGGGGACACGAGCGACTGCTCATTGATCGTGCCGCCAATCGCAACCTGCGTGAAGGCAACTTGTTCAAGTACGGCACCCTCGCTATTGATCGTTTGTGCTTTGAGCAACAGATTCGAATCAAGATCAGCACACAATCTATAACCATACCGATGCGCGTCGCGCGGAACAATATCAATCCCACGGCACGACCGACCCGCTACGCGATAGAGCTCGGGCGAGAGACGTAGCTGATAATTTGCTTCAAGTGCAGCAGGGTCTGAGAGCAGTAAACCTGGAAAGCGATCCCCGCGCTGTTGCTCACGCAAGATTATTTTTTGTTCTGGCAAAAAGCATTGCACGTCATCATTGAGACGAAGATATTCGCGCGGAGGCCCATCAAGAACCTCGATGCGCTCTTTTTCATCTTTACCGTCGAACCAATGTGCAATACGCGATGACTCGATTGCTTCGCCCTGCTGAAAGGTAAACACGCCCTCATAATTTAAACGTCGGGCTGCTTGTTGCATTTGCTGCAATAACGCGGCCTCGCGCGAGCTTGCTGCTTCTGTTGACGACACAGAAATCACCAGTGCAGCACTACCCGTTGGCGCACCTTGAGCCTGCGACAGTACAGGCAGACTCGAGAACAAACCTGCGCAGACCCACAGCACCGAGCCAGCCGAGCAAACGCCCTTGATTGGAGCAACCCGATGACCTTGCCGCTTATGCTGGATGACCATTAACGCGGCACACCAAACGCGGCGGGGCGCACATTCGAAGGACCCGATATTTGCCGATGCGCTGTGACATAGTCACGCACCGCTGAGGCCTCGAGGTTAGATGCGACCGCTCTGGTTGTATCTGTTTTTGATGCTTGCACAGAAGGAGCCGACAGCTCAGGGACAAACAAAGGCTTTGCCACCCAAACGACCGAAGCCACTGCTGCTGCCATCGCAACGCTGGGCCACACAACGCGACGCATTAATTTTGCAAGACTGGTGAGTTGCTGGGGGGCTGGGCTCACCTGAACCGATTGCACCGCTGGCTTTTCAGCCGAATCTTTAGACACCTGAGCCAAAGCGGGCTCGGTCACAAGCGCCTGTGCGATCCTATGACTTAAATCCGCTTTCGAGGTTAGCGCTAACTCAGGCGTACGTAACGTATCACCAATCAAGTGATAAACCTGCCAGGTTGCATGCCCTGACTCGGTAAAGAGTTCAGAGGGTAGGCTCGTCTGCTCATCACCATCCATCCAGGCAGAAATCGTAACCGCGGCCGCGTCTGAGGGCAACGCGTCACCCCCACCCGATGCAATTTCTTTTGAGATATCGGCATGCACGTGTGTAAATCTAGACTGATCTTT
>CALQNE010000006.1 GCA_943331855.1 Bordetella parapertussis | reverse complement strand
GCGACCCGGACAGATCGTATTGATGGTGACACCCTGAGACGCGATTTCTAACGAAAGCGTCTTTGCATAACCTAATACGCCTGCCCACGTTGCCACGGATAAACCAAAACGAGCGATCGGTTGGATGGCAGATAAGGCAGTAATGTTGATGATGCGACCCCACTGGTGTTGACGCATTGAGGGTAGAGCGCCGCGTGTCAGGCGTATGACGCTCATCAAGTTTTGTTCGATGGCCTTTTGCCAGGCGACATCGTCAAAACTTTCAAGCGCACCGAGCGGCGGTGCGCCATCGTTGTTAATCAAAATATCAATACGCTTGAATTCACCCAAGGCTTGAGAAATAATTCTTTCGCAATCAACGCCCTTGCGGATATCTGCTGAAATTGCAAAGGTTTTTGCCCCTGTTTGTTCAGTAATTTTGTTGCAAGCGTCAAGTAACGGCTCTTCTTTGCGCGCTACCATGGCGAGCGTCGCACCCTCTGAGGCCAAGAGATGTGCGATGGCGTAGCCAATGCCTTGACTTGCTCCGCCAACAACGGCGATTTTTCCGGTCAGTGATAAATCCATTAGCTTGGCTCTTTGATGCCGAACAAGCGCTCAGCATTGCGGTGAAAGACACGCTCAAGAATATCGTCGGTGTAGCCCAGGTCTTTCCAGTCCTGTACCAAACGCTCATAGCGAAACAATGGATAGTCAGCCCCAAACATCACACGATCTTTCAAACGTGAGCGAATTTCTTTTTTAAAGGGATCGGTAAAGTATTTGGGTGACCAGCCGTGCACTTCGCTCCAGACGTTGGGCTTATGGATCATGATTGAGATCATGTCGTCTTGCCAGGGCCATGCTGGGCGGCCGCTGATAATTTGCAGGTCTGGAAAGTCAATGGCGAGTTCATCGATATAGCGCGGATGACAAAGGTCGAGTTTGATGCCGGCACCGCCTCGTAAGCCCGCACCCGCGCCGGTATGACCCACCAGCACTAAGGCAGGCCGATTGTGGGCTTGCAGCACTTCATAGATGGGATGATAGATTGGGTCGCTGGCAGCAAAGCCTGTGCCAGAACCCGAGACACAAAATCCGACAAAGCCCTTGCTGGCTTGAATGCAGCGTTCGAGTTCGTCCGCGGCGGCTTGACCTAAGCGCGGATCCATCTGAAGCCAATTGCCAAAAATACAGTCTGAAAATTTCGCCTGCGTTTCGATTGCATAATCGTGCAAGGGTTTAACTTCTTCAATAGACAAATTTTTGGTAAAGCCAAAATCTAAAATGGTTTTTACCTGATTGGCGCGCAGGTAGGCGGCCATTTGTTCTTCGGTGTCGTATTTGGGGGTTGAGTTCCAAGTGCTTTTTTGCTGCGCCAACGCGTCAGACGAGCGCAGTACGTAGCCACGCTCTGTGCCCCAGTGTGAATGTAGGTCAACGATACGCATAGAGTCTCCTAATTGCCTTCGATAGTAGAAACTTGCCTGCGTGCTGTCAACGCAGGTTCGTTACGTACGCTGTTTTGCAAGACAGGACGCGACGATCCTTGCTAAGCTTGGGGCGTAGACGTTGGCCTACGCAAATGGATCCAGACTGGATCAAAGAGACGAACGAATGAAAAACCAAAAATTACTCACCTTTGTGCATGATCTGGGCTTGCTGGTTCAGCGTGCGTCGGGTGAACCTGAGTTGTTAAAACAAGGTGCTGGATTGCTCGCGACCTTGATTGAACACGATGATTGGTTGCCAGAGCAATTTACGGTGCCGCATCCTGAGTTTTATCGGCAGTATTTACTGTATGCCGATCCCCAAGAGCATTTTTCGGTGGTGAGCTTTGTGTGGGGGGCGGGACAGAAAACGCCGGTGCACGACCACATGACCTGGGGCTTGATCGGCATGTTGCGCGGCCAAGAAATTGATACGCACTATTTTAAGCAAGCCGATGGCAGCTATTTGCGTGGTGAGAGCCATATCTTGAAGCCCGGCAACGTTTGTAGTGTTTCGCCTGCGACGCATGATGTGCACGAGGTCGCAAATTTTTATCCAGATCAAACCTCCATCAGCATCCACGTGTACGGTGGCAATATTGGTCGGATTAGTCGCCACGTTTTTGATGCGACGACCGGCGCTGAAAAAACCTTTATCTCTGGGTATAACAATGATGTTGTGCCCAATCTCTGGAGCTGATGATTGTGATGAAGCCTAGTCCAGTCCAACAAGTACAACTGTGCAGCTATGACGGCGTGCGTAGCGCCTTGCTTGCAAAACGTGAAATCGCTTTCTTAGACGTGCGCGAAGAAGATCCGCACGCGCAGTCACATCCCTTGTTTGCCGCAAATTTTCCGTTATCCCGCGTTGAACTCGATGCGTATGCCAAGTTGCCGCGCCGCGATGTACAAATCGTGACGCTCGATGAGGGCGATTGCGACCTGCTTGATTCAGACGCAATGTTGGCAGCACAGCGTTTGGTCTCTTTGGGCTTCACGGCGGTCGCGGTGTTTGAAGGCGGTGTGCGCGCCTGGAAGGCCGCGGGTGGCGAGCTGTTTCGGGATGTGAATGTGCCGAGTAAGTCTTTTGGTGAACTGGTCGAAGCTAAAAAACACACGCCCTCGCTTTCGGCGTCAGAAGTCAAAGCCTTGATTGATCAAAAGGCGGATGTGGTGATTGTTGATGCGCGTCGTTTTGATGAGTACAACACCATGAGTATCCCAACGGCAACGAGTTGCCCGGGCGCTGAATTAGTCTTGCGGATCGCAGAGTTGGCTCCAAGACCCGAAACACAAGTGATTGTGAATTGCGCAGGTCGCACCCGCAGCATTATTGGCACGCAGTCGTTGATTAACGCGGGGATCCCTAACAAAGTGTCGGCGCTACGTAACGGCACGATTGGTTGGACGCTTGCTGGGCAGGCATTAGATCGTGGTGAGATCCGCAAATTCAAAGAAGTGTCTGAACAAACCACCGTGACGGCCTCGACACGCGCCCGCGCTGTGGCCGACCGTGCGGGTGTCAGGCGCGTGGCGTGGGCCGAAGCAAAAACTTGGGGTGCGCAACAAATGCGTACAACATATTTTTTTGATATCCGCACGCCAGAAGAATACGTGCTTGGTCACCTGCCGGAGTTTCGTTCGGCGCCTGGTGGTCAGTTGGTGCAAGAGACAGAAATGATGTCACCCGTGCGCGGTGCGCGGATTGTGCTCGTGGATACGGATGGTGTGCGTGCCAATATGACGGCGTCATGGTTGGCCCAAATGGCATGGGAAGTCTATGTGCTCACTGATGTGTCGCTAGACGCATTTACAGAAACCGGATCGTGGCTGGCGGCGTATCCCCCGCTGCCCGTGGTCAATCTCATTAGCGTGAGTGAGTTGGTGGCGGGCCTCGCGGCTAAACAGTTTGCGGTGCTAGATCTAAGCAAGCATGCACAATATGTGCAGGGACATATTCCGGGAGCAAACTATGTGTTGCGCTCGCAGTTTAAACAGGCAGTGAAGCGTCTGCCACAGGCGCCTGGCTATGTGTTGGTTTGCCCCGATGGATTGCTGTCATGTTTTGCGTTCGCAGAGATCGCTGCGCACTTAACGGTACCGGTTTCGGTGCTGAGTGGTGGAACTCAAGCCTGGAAAGCCGCTGGTCAGCCGCTTGAGAAGGGTGCTACCGCGTTGTTGTCAGAGCCGATTGATCGTTACAAGCGGCCGTACGAGGGTACGGATGCACCACGTGAGGCGATGCAGGCTTATCTGGATTGGGAGTTCGGCCTAGTCGCGCAGCTCGGTGTCGACGGCACGCATCACTTTGAGGTGGTGTAGCGCGTTCAGGGGGTTTGCACTGGTACCGTTTGCAAGAATGTTGACAGTTGATCTTTCCACCACTTGGCCTGACCGGTCGTACCGTGCCCTGAGGTGTCTGGGCTTGCGGGGATCAGAAACAGCTGGCTGTGTGCAATGCGAGCCAAAGCCTTTTCCATGAGGCCCAACTCAGGCGGATTGCGTTCGTCATCGGCTGAGTTAATCGCCAACACGCGGGCACGGATGTTTTCAAGTTTGCCTGAAGGATCGTAGTCGCCCGAGGATTCCCATTGGTAGAGGTTGTCGTTTGCATCTGCGCTGGAGGCAACGGCTAGACGCTGATTTAACAATTGATCAGCTTGCGTGCGCGTAGGCGCTAATTTTTGTAAGCCTTGATTGCCACCGCTTGTTGCAATTGAAAAAAAGACTGAGGCAAACTGTAAGCTCGGTGGCTGTTGGCTGTAATTGCCTTGTTGCCAGGCTGGGTCGTTTCGAATCGAGTCAATGATCAGGCGGCGCGTCATCCAATTGCGGCCCGACATTGGGGCGGGCATTGCAGCCATCGGCACCAAAGCATCCATGAAGTTGGGGTACTTGACGCCCCATAGCCAAGTCTGCATGCCGCCCATCGAGTTTCCTAACACTAGGCGCAGGTGCTTCAGGCCTAGGCCTTCAGTCACCAGACGATGTTGGGCAGACACCATATCATCGTAGTTATATTTTGGAAACTTCATCTTCAAGCCATCTGACGGCTTGCTCGACGTGCCGACCCCGACAGCATCGGGCAAAATAATGAAATACTTGTTGGCATCAAGGGCTTGGCCTGGGCCAAATAGTTGGCCACCGAACGCGGGATTCAGCATGCCCGTTCCCGTGCCCGCTGTGCCGTGCAAAATCAGCACGGGCTCACCCGTTGGCTCACCGAGGGTGGTGTAACCAAGCTTGAGCTCACTTATAGTCTCGCCAGACTGAAACTTGAAATCTTTAGCGATATAGATCGCTTGCTTGGGTGCGTGCGTGGTTTGTGCCATGGCGGGAGTTGTAAATAATTTGAAAAGGGTTAAACCGATGATGGTGAATAGGCGAAGCATCAAAGCACCTCTTGCAAGATGTCAATAAACAGACGCTCTCCATGGCGAACTTTTTGTTGCCAGTCTTGACCCGAGTCTTCGTTGGTATCGTCGGTGACGTATTTGAATGAGCGCCAGGCAATATTGTGATCGTGGGCAACGGCGGCAATTGCAAAGAGCTCCATGTCGACGACGTCAACCCGATTGGCTTCAAACCAGAGGTCCTTTGCGGTGACAAAGCTGTCGCCCGTGCCGCAGGTGTGCTGCCCCGAGCCTGAAAGATACTCATGGGGACGATCGCAAAAGGGCACCTGACCACGCGGTGCTAACGGCTCTGTCATCATGTCGCGTTGCACCACGCGTTGAATTTCAATCAAGCCTTTGACATGCGGCTGTACCGCGCCGACTGTGCCAAAGTTCAGAATACGTTTGGGTTGACTGTGTGCAATGGCTTTGAATGTGGCTATAGCTGCATTGATTTTGCCGATACCAGAGTAGTAAATCTGCACGTTTTTAGGAAGCAGACTACGATCAAGCTCAGTAGGGAGTGCGGTAATGATGATGGTGTCGATTGTCATGACAGTCTGTATAAATCAGTTAACCTACATCATATGCTGATCGAACTGCGTAAACAATTGCGCTGTGTTTGCTTGATGGAGTCGCTATGAAGCTACAACAGATTTATTTCATTCGTATCGTACTGGCCTTCTTTTGCTTGAGTACGGCCTGCCCTGATATCGCGCATTCGGCCAGCGGGTTTCCAAACAAACCGGTGCGAATCGTGGTGGGCCTGGGGCCAGGTAGCAGCATGGATCTGGTCGCCCGAACATTAGGGCCCGCCTTGACAGAGATTTGGGGGCAACCGGTTGTCATTGAAAATCGGGTGGGTGCGGCTGGCAATATTGCTGCGGATCTGGTGGCCCGTGCGACCGATGGGCACACACTCTTGTTCGCACAAAACGCGATCACGATTAGTGCCTCGCTCTATCCAAAGTTATCTTATGATTTACGGCGCGATCTGACTCCGATCACCCAACTGACTGCGATGCCGCATGTCATTGTGACCAATGTCTCGGTGCCAGCCAACACATTGCCTGAACTCTTGGCCCTGGCAAAGACGAGTGCGCGGCAGCTTAATTTAAGTTCGGCAGGCGTCGGTAATGCCGATCATATGGCTGCAGAGTTATTGAACTACAATGCGGGTGTTCAGATGGTGCATATCCCATACAACAGTGGGTCGCTTGCGATGAATGCCTTGATCGCGGGTGACGCTCAGATGTATTTGCCGGGTTTGCCTGTGAGCTTGTCGTTGATTCAATCCGGAAAAATTCGCGCGTTGGCGGTCACCGGAACAAAGCGCTCGAGCGCACTGCCAGACGTGCCTACGGTGCAAGAAGCGGGAATCGCGGGATATCAAACGGTCTTGTGGTACGGGTTGTTTGCACCGGCGATGATGACTGGTCTGGATGTTGAAAAAATAGCAAAAGATCTTGCGCGTGCACTTGAAATGCCAGCGGTAAAAGATAAACTGCGTACAACCGGTATTGATGCTGTTGGCAATTCACCCGCTGAATTCAAGCGATTTGTTTATGCAGAGATTGATCGTTGGTCAGAGATTGTGCGTGAACGAAAATTACAGCCTGATTGATTTGTTCAAAAAGGATTCCAGATGAGTGCATTGCTGGCCTCAGTGAGTGACCTGTCTTTAACAATTTTATTGCCGGCGTTTTGCGCGGGCTTGTTAGTGATTGCCACTCACGTTCCGCTAGGTATGCAGGTCTTACAGCGTGGGATTATCTTCATTGACTTGGCTATTGCGCAAGTCGCTGGGCTGGGCGCGTATTTAGTGACAAGGGTGCTGGGCGAAGACGTGTCTGTGGTCTGGGTCCAAGTGGGTGCGGTTGTTCTGGCCTTGGTGGCCTCTTGGTTGTTGGTCGCGACTGAGCGGTTGACCACACGTTATCAAGAGCCGGTGATTGGTATCGTCTTTGTGTTGGCGGCTACGGCCGTGGTGTTGCTGTTGTCAAATGATCCGCACGGCGGACAACATCTCTCTGATTTATTAGCCGGTCAAATCTTGTGGATTGGTCGTGCGCAGATTTTTTATTCTGCAATCGCGACGGGTATTTTGTTATGCGTGATGTTTTTGTTTCAAGGTAAGCGGGTGTGGTTTTATAGCCTGTTTGCACTGGCGATCACCGTTTCTGTGCAACTGGTAGGTGTTTATTTGGTGTTTGCAACGCTGATTATCCCAGCGCTTGCGACCAACAAGATTCTTGCTAAGCGAACGAGGCTTTGGGTGACCTATCTTGTTGCCGTTGTTGGTTATATTTTGGGTTTACTTGGATCTGCGCTTTTTGATTTGCCGACAGGCCCCTTGATTGTCTGGACCTTGGCGCTCACGGGCATCGTGACCTTAATTCTTTTGCACCGCAAGCACCGTTTTCGGTTTTAGCTTGTGACCTTTGCGTTAAGTTGCGTTGCTTTTTTTGGGCCACAACACCATTTGCGTGCAACGGAATAAGGCGATTTTCTTGCCCGTGGCTTGATCACTGACCACGGCATCCCACACCTGCGTATTGCCGCCAAGGTGTTGAGCTGTTGCGGTGCACAAGATGACTTCACCTTCGCCTCTCACCGTACCTAAGTGATTGCTCTTGAGTTCAATCGTGGTAAATGATGTGGCACCCTCAGGCAAGTGTGCGATGGTGGCGTACCCGCAGGTTGTATCAGCCAAGGCAATCACGCTTGCTGCATGCAGATAACCGTTGGGCGCAAAGTGTACGTTGCGCAGGCGCATACAGCTTGTCAGTGTGTTTTCTGAAACCGAAAGCGCCTCAACCCCCATTAAACCCGGTAAGTTTTCACCACTTCGTTTGTTGAGTTCTGAAACGGTAAATTCGGGACGAAGTTTAGACATGGTGAGAATCTCTTGTTAAAAGTTTGAAAGAGCGTGTATTTTGTGGGTCTACGCGAGTCGCGCAGCCTGCAATCCAGTTTTTGTGGTTAAGAGCGTGATTATGCATGACCTAACTAAGGATTTAAACGTGAAGCCTGTTCTCGCAAAAAAAATACCCGTTCCGACCGTGTTGGCCAACGACCGGTTGGTGCAAGGTTTTTCAAGCGTGCGATTAGCGCACTTGAGTGGTGTGATGCAGGCTCAAGTCGAGGCTGGAATGTTTCCGGGTGCAGTCACGGCCATTTTGCATCGCAATGAGCTTGTGCATTTTGAGGCGCATGGTTTTTTGGATGCGGCACGTCGCACGCCCATGACAAAAAATGCGTTGTTTCGTTTGGCATCGATGACTAAACCCTTGGTCACCACGGTTGCAATGATGATGGTCGAGCAAGGTGTGTTTAGTATGCAAGATCCCATCACGCATTGGTTGCCAGAGCTCAAGGACTTGACCGTCGAAACGCCTGACGGCGATGTTCCGCTTGTGCGCCCAATCTGGGTACAGGATTTAATGCGTCACACCTCAGGCTTTGTTTACTCGGGTACGACGCATTCTGCACGGATTAAAAAATTGTACGAAGAACACAATATTGAATCTCGCGTAGACGATATCAGCGCCGATGAGATGTTGCGCAATCTTGGCAAAATTCCTCTGGCACATCAGCCGGGTACGTTTTGGGAATACTCGATTTCAATCGATGTGTTGGGCTTGTTGCTTGAACGCGTATTGAACCAGCCGCTCGATGTGATCGTTGCGCAGGCGTTGCTTGAGCCGCTTGGGATGAAAGACACCACCTGGTGGGTCACGCCCGAGCAAGAAAAAAACCTGGCGCAAACGCTCGATGATGATCCGCTAAAGCTGGGCATGTTGAAGTCGTACCGCCAACATTACAACCCCGCGGGTAAAAGCTATTTCAAAGGCGGGGCGGGTTTGATTGGGTCAACGGCTGATTACGTGCGCTACTTGCAAATGATGATCAATCGCGGTGAATTTGAAGGCAAGCGCTATCTTTCTCGCAAGTCGGTTGAGCTGATGCTGTCACAACACACCGTAGGCATGGCTGGCACGACGATCGCCAATACGGGTCCGGGTTATGGTTTTGGTTTGGGCTTCGCGATCAGGCAAGGTCAAGGCATGGGGTGGGTACCCGGATCCGTCGGCGATGCCATGTGGGCGGGTGTATGGGGAACAAGTTTTTGGCTGGATCCCAACGAACACCTTGCCGCCGTCATCATGGCGCAAGGGCCCTCTAACAAAACGCATACTCGGATGCTATTTAAAAATTTGGTCTACGGAGCTTTGGTAGGTGAATAAAGAGTTTATTCTTAGTAATGAATAATGATTAATAAATTTTGGAGAGACAATAATGTTTTCAAAAAAAAGATTTTTGCTTAATAGCGCGCATGGTGCTGCCTTAGCATTTGCATCGACCTTTCTGCTAGCGACGAACGGTTCTTTTGCACAAACACCTACAGCGCCGGCGGTCAATGTCCCGGCCGCGGCGATCGTGGTTCAAGGGTTTTCAAACGAGCGTTTGGCGCGCATTGCCCCCTCAATGCAAGAGCAGGTTCGCTTGGGTATGTTTCCAGGTGCGGTCACCATGGTGGCGCGTAATGGCGTTGTCGTGCATAACGAAGCGCATGGTTTTTTGGATGCGGCAAAAACTAAACCGATGCCAAAAGATGCCTTGTTTCGCCTTGCGTCGATGACCAAACCGTTGGTAACGGTTGCCGCGATGATGATGGTTGAGCAGGGCAAAATGGGCTTGAATGATCCCTTAACGAAATGGATGCCAGAGCTCAAGGATTTAAAAGTTGAGACCGCAAACGGTGACGTGCCTTTGAATCGTCCGATTTGGGTGCAAGACGTGATGCGACATACCTCGGGCTTTGTATACGCAGGTGGTACCAAGTCAGCACGCATAAAAAAAATGTATGACGATCTCAATATCGAAGCTCGCGAAACGGATATTACCGCCGACGAGATGTTAAAAAATCTGGGTCAGATTCCTTTGGCCAATCAGCCTGGCACCTTTTGGGAATATTCGATTTCAGTCGACGTTTTAGGCTTGTTGCTTGAGCGCGTCGCAAAAAAACCGCTCGATGCGATTTTGAATGAATTATTGCTTGGCCCGCTTGGCATGAAGGACACGACGTGGTGGGTGCAAGCCGATCAGCTCGGTCGAATTGCTGAGACCCTCGATGCCGATCCACTCAAGGTTGACATGCTGAAGTCGTATCGGCAAAGCTATAACCCCTTAGGCAAAAGCTATTTCAAGGGCGGCGCTGGCCTGGTCGGTACAGCGACCGACTATTTGAAGTTTTTGCAAATGATGGTCAATGGTGGTGAGCTTGATGGCAAGCGGTATCTCTCACGCAAAACGGTTGAGTTCATGCTGTCGCAGCATACCGTTGGGATGGGTGGCACCACGATTTCTAGTACCGGCCCAGGCTATGGTTTTGGCTTGGGCTTTGCGGTGCGCTTAGATGAAGGCATGGCCTGGGTGCCCGGATCAAAGGGTGATGCGATGTGGGCTGGAGCCTGGGGAACAAGTTTCTGGATTGATCCCAAAGAAAAGCTCGCTGCGGTGATTATGGCGCAAGGCCCCTCGAACCGTACGCACACACGCATGTTATACAAGCATCTCGTTTACGGAGCACTTGTTAAATAACATGTCAGAAGCCACTATGCTGCAAGTCAATCCCCCGCGCTTGGATCCGGTTCGCTTGCAGCAGGTCGCCGCGTCGGTGTATCAGAGTATCGGTGTGCCACAAAGCGATGCTGCGCTGGCCGCCGACACGCTGGTACAGGCCGATCTTTGGGGTCATCAGTCTCATGGATTGCTGCGACTGGGTTGGTATTACGCCCGTTTAAAGTCTGGTGCGATGAAGGCGGTGACGCATACTTCGTTGCCCGTCGATGCTGGTGCGATCTGTGTAATGGATGGTCATGACGGGATTGGGCAAGTGATTACGCGTCAAGCTGTTGATCAGGCCGTAACGCGTGCGAAGTTGCATGGGGTTGGTGTGGTCTCGATTCGTAACTCAAACCATTTTGGTACATGCATGTACTACACCCGCATCGCGGCTGAGCAGGGCTGTGTGATGTTGTTGATGAGTAACGCAGGGCCGAACATGGCCCCCTGGGGCGGGCTTAAAAAGAAAATCGGGACTAACCCCTGGTCGATTGCAGTGCCGGGCGGCGCGTATGGCCCGATTGTGATGGATATGGCGAACTCTGGCGTCGCACGGGGCAAAATCTATCTTGCCAACAATCGAAATGAAGCAATCCCTTCGCATTGGGCGGTTGATGCAGCGGGGCAACCCACAACAGATCCCAAGGCTGCGCTTGAAGGGTTTATTTTGCCGATGGCGGGCCACAAAGGCTATGTGATGGGCGTGATGGTTGATATTTTGTCGGGCGTCTTATCGGGTAGTCAATTTCTTGATCAGGTGCGTGGCCCCTATGATCCTGTCAATCGCAGTGGTGCGGGTCATTTAATGGTCGCGCTCAATGTGGCAGCGTTTCAGCCGTTAAGTGAGTTTCATCAGCGCATTGACCAGTACATTCGTTCGCTCAAAGATGTCCCTTTAGCGGTCGGTCATGAGCAGGTGTTCTATCCGGGCGAACTCGAAAAAAAGGCTGATGCCGAAAATCGTGCTGCAGGCTTGTTGTTGCCAGCCGATACGCTGGCCGATGTCGTGCGCGTCGCGCGCGAGGCCGGGGTTGATCCCGCCTTGGGTATTTAAAAAAACTTAGGCGACTTAGTCGTACTTGGCACAAGTATTGCGTCTGCTTGAGACGAGTAGACACGTCTGCGTAGCCTAAACAGCTTATGATGTGAGTCGCGATACTTTTCTAGTCGTTTTGCTGGATTTGTCTCGGTGAAGCTATTTGTCTGATCTAATTTCTGGAGTTTTCAATGAGTAATCCTAGCGCCCCTTCGACTGTTACCGCCTACCTGCGCCCGATCGATCGAGACGGTTTGCTTGGTTTTGCCGAAAAAGGCCGTGCAGATCCAACACGCAAAGGCACCAATAAGGTGCACACCGTGTGCGAAGGTCAATATCGCACCTTGAGTTATGTTGGTAATCATCAGCCTGTAGTGGTCGATGAGCCTCCACATTTGTTTGGGCAAGATACTGCGCCCGCACCGGGTGAAGTGGTCTTATCGGCGCTGGGTGGCTGTTTGGCGGTCGGGATTACTGCGGTGGCAACCTGGAAGCAAGTGAAGCTGTCAAAGCTTGAATTGTTTTTAGAGGGAGATATCGGCAACCCAGCGGCCTGGGGTGCGGGCGGTGCAGAAATGGCCCCACCTCAAATGGGTTTTCAGGCGATTCGTGTCAAAGTTGTCATTGAAGGCGATGCCTCACGTGAACAGCTCGATGAAATTGTGCGTCATGCCAACATGTATTCGCCTGTTGCGAACTCGATGCGCAATCCGATTGGCTTCGAGATTGGGTTGGCTTGAACTGAAGCCGTTCTGATTTGAATTTGTCAAAAACTTAATGTTGAATTTGTTATATGAATCCCACAGACGTCGCTCCCGCAGTATTGGCAACTGATCCGCAAACCTTGTTGGCGAGTGTTAAGCAGCTATCGAGCGGTGTATTAGCCCAAGCGGCTTACAAGATCGATCACGAGGGTTTCTATCCGGCCGACATCATGCGCTCGTTAGGGCAAGCTGGCGCGTTTGGGGCGCATCTGGATCGTAATGGTCAGCAGGTTGGTCTGGCGATCAACGTGATGCGCGAGATCGCGCAACAGTGCGGCTCTACCGGCTTCTTAACCTGGTGTCATGACGTCTGTGGTTTGTATATGGAACAATCGGGCAACCCTGCGCTGATGGGTGCTTTGCTAGATGAACATGCCTGTGCCAATACCTTGGGCGGTACAGCTTTATCAAACCCCATGAAGACCTTTGCCGGTATTGAAAAAATGCTGTTGCGTGCGAAGCGTGTTCCGGGTGGTTATCGTGTGAGTGGTGCGTTGCCGTGGGTCAGTCATATTGGTCGTGGCCAATACTGTGGTGCGATTGCGGGCGTCTATCTCGATGATGGCAGTGCTTCGCACGAAATCATGTTCTTGTTGCGTTGTACCGATGATGTCGTCTTAAGGCAGTGTCCTGAGTTTTCTGGCATGGAGGGTACGAGTACCTGGGGTATTCGGTTAGACGATTATTTTGTCAGTGAAGATGCGCTGATTGCTGATCCAGCCAAACCGTTCATTGCGCGCGTGCGTGCGGCCTTTGTTTTGCTGCAAACGGGTTGGGCACTTGGTGTGACGCAAGGCAGTATTGAGTCGATGCTTGAGGTTGAGCCCTTGCTTGGGCATGTGAATAAGTTTTTAAATGATCGGCCCGATGAATTACAAGCTGAACTCGATGATTTGAGTGCGCGTATCCAAACGCTCGCGCGCACGCCTTACGATGGCAGTACCGATTACGTGATTAGCGTGCTGGATGCCCGGGCTCAAAGCGCTGAGTTGGTCTTGCGTGCCTCGCAATCAGCGCTGCTACATCAAGGTGCGCGCGGCTACATGATGAACACCGCACCGCAGCGTCGAATTCGCGAAGCGCACTTTGTGGCGATCGTCACACCTGCGATTAAACATTTGCGTTGGGAAATGGCGCGTTTATCCAAACCGGTCATGCCTGCATGACCCAAGCCCAGGCCTGGAAGCAGTTTATTTGTCGTGCCTGCGGACTGATTTACGACGAAAAGCTCGGTGATCCGGATAGTGGTATCGCGCCAGGCACACGTTTTTCAGAGATTCCTGAAGACTGGGTCTGCCCCTTATGCGGTGTAGTCAAGTCTGATTTTGAGCCCTACGACGTGCCTGAGATTTCGCCTGCTATCGCGCGTACTCAGTCTGCGCTCAAGCGTGGTGTCGGTGTGGTGATTGTCGGGGCGGGCCAAGCGGGCTGGGCTGCAGCCGAAGCGGTACGCGCACAAGATCCCAAGATCCCCATCACGATCGTGACAGCTTGTGTAGGTGATCGATACCTCAAGCCCGAGCTGTCGATTGCGTTGCGCCGTCGCTCAACGCGTGAGTCGCTGGTGCGTGAAACGGGTTCTTCAAGTGCTGAGCGCTTGGGGGTGCGATTGATGACAGAAACCTTTGCTGTGGGCTTATCACCCACCTTGCATCAATTGCGAACGACACGCGGTCAGTTGTTGTACACCGCTTTGATCTTGGCACTAGGTGCGCAGCCTGCATTGCCTGCCGCTTTGCCCGCGCATTTATGTTGGCGGATCAACGATCTTGAGTCATGGGTCAGGCTCAAGCAGCATCTTATCCAGTCGCCTAAGCGGGTGGTGCTGATCGGTGCTGGCATGGTGGGTTGCGAACTTGCCGATGATTTCATCACTGCCGGACATCAGGTGACTTTGCTTGATGTGCAAAACGCACCCTTGGCAACTGTGCTGCCAGAACAGGCTTCGACCCGTTTGCGTATGGCGCTTGAGCGCGCGGGTGTGACGTTTGTTGGCGGCGTACAAGTGACCTCTGTCGTACAGAACGCCGACGGCCTAAAAGTGGTCACGACACAATGTGGTTTAAGTTTTGAGTGCGATGAAATTGTGGCCGCCACCGGTCTGGTGACGGATACACGCTTGCCAGCGGGCGCAAATTTGATGTTTGAACGGGGCATTGTGGTCGATCCGGCAACATTGCAGACGAGCGCGAAAGATGTCTATGCCTTAGGCGATTGTGTGAGCATTAACGGTATGCCCTGCCGGTTTATTGAACCGATCTCAAAGCAGGCGCATGCGATCGCCAGTGCACTCAATGGCCACGCCGATGCGCCGTATTGCCATAACCCACCAGTGATTCGCCTAAAGACCCACTCATTGCCGGTGGTGATGCATGGCGCGCCTGTTGCGGACGGCCTATGGCGAGTGACTTCGGAAACTGAGCAACAGCTCACGATGACTCAGCGCGCCGATGGCTTAGATTGCTGTACGCTTGTATTAGGCTAAGGCCAGCTGTTTGGTTGGCTGCTTTCTCTACGCCTTGTCAAATCGACCAATACCCAGAGAAACGGCTTTGCGAAAGCGTTTAAATTGAGTATCGTAGCTAACAGAGGGTGAGCCAAGAAATTAAGTGATTGCTTAGGCTTGTGCGCATCCTGATCGTGATTTAAATAAAACAAACGGAGACTCGCCATGAGATTTAGCATCCAGCACGCCAAAGACAAGCCTTTTTCGCACGATGGCTTACGCGAATATTTTGATTATCGTGACTTGGGTATTTATGATTCAACAGACAAAAAAGTGGTTGCCCACGTCATTAAGGCGAGCAAGGGTAGCAATGCGCATGGCGACTGGCACTGCCACGAGGTTGAATTTCAATTTGTTTTTGTCTTAAAGGGCTGGGCGATTTTTGAATACGAAGGTCACGGCACGCACAAGCTCGAGGCTGGCACCTGTGTGCACCAGGCTCCGGGGATTCGACATCGTGAAATCGAACATTCTGAAGATTTCGAAACACTAGAATTGATTTTGCCAGGTGACTTCAAAACGATTCAGTTGCCCTAATACCTAGACCTGTATTGTTTAATTAAAAAAGAGATTAGAAATAATGAAAATCATTGTGCTTCCTGGAGATGGTATTGGTGCTGAGACTGTAGCGGTTGCAGTTGACGCCTTAGAACTGGTCTCTAAACAATACAAATTAGGTTTGAATCTACAGCATGATATTGCAGGTCATGACAGCCTTAAGAAATACGGCACCACCATTCATGATGGTTTGATGGAGTCAGTCAAAAAAGCGGATGGTTTGATTTTGGGTCCGATGGCAACCTATGATTTTAAAGATGAATCAAAGGGCGAAATCAATCCATCTAAGTTTTTTAGAAAAGGGCTTGATCTGTTTGCCAATATTCGTCCCGCCAAGACGTACGCTGGCAGCGGCACGACGTACAAGCCGCTTGATTTGGTGGTGGTGCGCGAAAATACAGAAGGCTTTTATGCAGATCGCAACATCGAATCAGGTGGCAGTGAAATGCTCATTACGCCTGATGTCGTCGTATCGTTGCGTCGCATCACGCGTCAGTGTTGCGAGCGTATTGCACGTTCGGCGTTTGAGTTGGCCATGACGCGTAAAAAGCACGTCACCATTGTGCACAAGGCAAACGTCTTGCGTATCGGTGATGGTATGTTTATTGATGCTTGCCTAGCGGTGGCAAAAGAGTTTCCGGCCGTACAGGTTGACGATGTGATTGTGGATGCCATGATGGCCCATGTGGTGCGCGCGCCTGAACGTTATGACGTGATTGTCACGACCAACATGTTCGGCGACATTTTGTCTGACCTCACTGCCGAGCTTGCGGGTAGTCTGGGGATGGCGGCCTCAATCAATGCGGGTACTCAGTACGCGATGGCGCAGGCGGCTCACGGCTCGGCTCCTGATATTGCGGGTCAGAATATTGCGAATCCGTTTTCACAAGTGTGCTCGGCTGCAATGCTGTTGACCTGGTATGGTCAGCGTGAAGGTCGACCCGAGTTTGTGAAGGCAAGCCAAGCGCTTGAAGACGCAGTCACGCAGGCCATCGCAGCAAAAGAGTCAACGCGCGATATGGGTGGCCAGCTGGGTACTAAAGAAACGGGCCAGGCCTTGCTTAAACGGCTTGCAGTGTAAGCAGCTATTTCAAGCCAGCAAGTGTGCTGGCTTGAAGCGCAAATTGGGCGATTGCGTCTTGAATAACGTCTTGTTCGCCAATGGCAGCGCTTGCTTCAAGCGTCAGACCCGGATGCCGTTGACGTGCTGCTTCTAGCAAATTGGGCAAGTCTTTGCGAACGTGACTGCCGACTGCCAAAAAGACAGGTACAACACTAATTTGCTTGGCGCCGGCGGCTACCATTTCGTCAATCGTTTGCGCAAACGTTGGCGTCATGCTCTCAAGAAATGCTAGCGCAAGTGGGGCGGTTGACTGTGCCTGCATTTTTTTCAAAATCGACTCAAAAGGCAGACGCCACTGCGGATCACGTGAGCCGTGTGCCAATAGAATGGTGCCAGTCGTTCGTGTTGCGGTCATGATTTGGTGCTGAGCTATTGGTTAATGACGATGTTTGCGGCTTTACCAATTGCTTTGGACGTTGCAAAGTCTCTATTCACGTATTGTTGAAATGCTGCACGGTCAAGGTTCATGATGTCGACACCGAGGCTGCTAAAGCGCTCTTGTACGGCCTTTTGACTGAGTGCCTGTTTCAGGGCGGCATTGAGTTTATCGATGACGGCTGCAGGCATGCCGACGGGGCCGAACAAGCCGGTAAAGGTGACGATATCGACGTCTTTCGCGCCAAGTTCTTGAAAGGTTGGTACGTCGGGTAGCAGGGGCGAGCGCGCATTGCCACTTTGAGCGATTGCGACCAGCGTGCCGTTTTTGATGTGACCAATCGAGGCGATGAGTTGATCGAGAATGCTATCAATTTGACCGCCCACAGCATCGTTGAGTGCAGGCCCGCTGCCTTTGTAAGGGATATGGGTTAGTTTAAGTTGCAGCTTTAATGCCAGTAATTCAAGGGCAAGATGTTGGCTGGAGCCATTGCCGGCTGAGCCGATCGATACGGCTGAGTTGGGCGCCTTGGCTTTGGCCGTGAAGTCGGCAAACGTCTTGAGTTGCCCCTTCGCTGAAACACTTAAGACCATCGCCGCTTCATGAATCGGGCCGATTGCAATTAAGTCTTTTGTGGGGTCGTACGGCGCTTTTTGATCTAGTGCGGGACCAACCGCGATTGAACCGCTCGAGCCCAACAGCAAGGTGTATCCATCGGGTGTGGCGCGTACGACGCCTAGGGTGCCGATAAAGCCACCTGCGCCTGGTTTGTTTTCAACCACGACTTGTTGCCCAAGAATTTCAGATAAGGCGGGCGCGACGGTGCGAGCGGTAATGTCGACGTTTCCGCCGGGTGCCCAAGGCACGACAATTTTGATGGGTTGGCGCGGGTATTCTTGGGCGTAGGTCGCAAAACCTACAGCGCCTAGGTAAAACGTCGCGAAAAATCCCAAAACATGCAGAATTTTAGATAATTTCATTTTGGTCTCCGGGGCGATGCTCGGGGGGTACAAGCATTCATGTTGTCAATGGCTTAGACTAACGATTGTACGAGGTTGTGACCCGCGAGCAGCCCCAAGGGGCATCCAAGATAAGGAAGCATTGTGAACACACTGAACGAAACGGCCCAAGGGGTCTATCTGATTACCGTGACGCCCTTCAAAGATAACGGAGAGCTTGATTTGCCGAGCACCGATCGGATGGTGGATTTTTGTCTTGAGCGCGGTGTCACGGGCTTAACGATCTTAGGCATTATGGGTGAGGCCACCAAGCTGACCGCTGAAGAGTCACGCCTGTTTGTGCGTCAGGTACTGGCACGTGTGCAGGGTAAGGTGCCCGTGGTGGTGGGTGCCTCGGCGCCTGGGTTTGCGCCGATGGGCGAGTTGACAAAAAGCGTGATGGATATGGGTGCAGCAGGCGTGATGGTGGCGCCGCCCGCCACGGTGCGCACAGATGACCAGATCACGGGTTATTTTGAGATGGTCAACGAAACGCTGGGCCCCGATGTGCCCTGGGTTCTTCAAGATCATCCCGTTTCAACCACGGTACAGATGTCGGCGTCAGTGGTACTTAAAATCTTAAAAAACTCGCCACGTTGCGTCATGCTTAAGCACGAAGATTGGCCTGGTTTGGCGAAGTTGACAGCGATCTGCACGGCGATACAAAAAGGCGAGTTGCGCAAAATCTCGATTTTGACCGGCAATGGTGGTGGATTATTCTTGCCCGAAGAGCTGGTGCGCGGTGCCAATGGCGCGATGACAGGGTTTGCCTATCCTGAAATGATGGTGGATGTGTGCGCGGCCTATGCGGCGGGTCAGGTCGACCGTGCATTTGATATTTTTGATGCCTACCTTCCGTTGGCGAAGTATGAGCAGCAGGGTGGTATTGGTTTGGCTGTGCGCAAACATATCTTGGCTGAACGTGGTGCGATTGCCTCGGCTGCGATTCGCAAGCCCGGTCCAAAATTATCGGCGTTGGATATTGCCGACATTAAGCGGTTGACGGCGCGGCAAGAGAAAAAATTACAAGCTTTAAATTGATTGCCTGAAAATTGAACGAAACGAACCATCTCCACTGATTAAGAGAATCCCAACATGATTAACATGCAGCTCGATGCAAGCGTGATCGAAGCCTTATCCAAAATTTCGACCGCAACCTTAACCACGATTTTGTTAAAGAAAGGTTTGCGCAATGTTTGGATGCGTGGCACAAAGCCGATTCGCGCTGGACAGCCGCGTCTAGTTGCTCGTGCGTTTACGTTACGTTTTGTGCCCGCGCGTGAAGATCTGGCGACACCCGAGTCATGGTCATCGCCGATTTCAACGCGTGCTGCGATCGAAGATATGCCTGAAGGTTGTATCGCTGTGGTCGATTCAATGGGTGTGACCGATGCCGGTATTTTTGGCGATATCTTGTGTGCACGGATGGCCAAGAAAAAAGTGGCTGGGCTGGTGACAGACGGGGTCGTGCGAGATTTATCTGGCGTGCTGGGTACCGGTTTGCCGGTCTGGTGTTCTGGGGCCGCTGCGCCACCCTCAGTCGCAGGTTTAACCTTCGTCGCTTGGCAACAACCCATTGGTTGTGGTGGGGTCGCCGTGTTTCCGGGAGATGTCGTGGTGGTGGATGATGACGGCGCGGTGCTGATTCCTGCGGCGCTGCTCAATGACGTCGTGTCAAGCGCAGCTGCACAAGAAAATCTTGAAAATTGGATTATGGAACAAGTACAAAAAGGGCAGGCTTTGCCCGGTTTGTATCCCCCTAATGCAGAAAATTTGGCGCGTTATAAAGCTGAAACAGGTCAATAGTCAGTGCGTGGTTTGATCGTTTGCTTCATAAACCACACCAGACTCAGCGTTGCTATTGCGGCGGCGCAGTACTGAAACGGACGCGTCTCGTCAAAATCGAGACGATCCGCCAATAAAATATAAATACAGAGCATCGCGCCCACGCTTGCGAGGCGAAGCGGCCAAGCCTGTGGCGTGAGTCGATTGGCCGGTATATGTTGTGCGACGGTTGCGCCAATCATGCCACTGAGTAGCCCGATTGACATGCCAGCAAAAACGTCGGCTGGCCAATGTGCACCCACCGCGATGCGGGCTAAGCCCGCGAAGGTTGCTATGACAAATAGCCAAAGTGCTTGCTTGCGTAAGGAGGGCGTGACGCTGAAGTACAGTGCCGTCGCCAGCGCAAAGGCGGTCAGGGTATGACCCGAGGGCATCGACAGCGAGGTCAGTGGGTTTCCGACGATATGAAAGCTGGCCGGGTCAAGCACCGAGGCGGGGCGCGGAAACTGTAAGCTGAGCTTGAGTGTGCGTGAGAGCACGCCTGCAAGCGCTCCTGCACATAGTGTTGCCATGAGCGCCCTGGGCGCAATGATCAAGAGCGGGCAAAGTAGTGCGAAGACCCCCCAGCCATTGCCGAACATGTTGAAAAAAACCCAAAATAAATCGGGTAGCATTTGCGCGGTGCGATTGAGTTGTTTAAAAAGTGTGATCGGTTCAACGCTTAGTTCGAGCACGCCCCAAAGTAAAAGAGGTAACGCACACCAAAGCCAGGTCCATCGAGTAATCAATGGCCGCGGAGATTCATGCGAAGGCACGGTTTTTTGCGATGAGGTCTCAGACATTCGCGCGCGCTGCGACAAACTGAATAGCCATTTTTTCAAGAACTTGTTCAACGCGAATGGCACGCATGCATGCGTTATCAGAGCAGGGCGTTTTGCGGTGATTCGCGGCGCTCACACAAGGCGAGCAGGCTAACTGTGCGGTAATCGGAATTGATTTTCCGAGCGAGCCATAAAGCGCAGGTGTCTCGGGCCCAAACAGCACTACGGTATGTAAACCCGTCACCGACGAAAAGTGCCCGGGACCAGAATCGTTGGTCACCATGACATCGGCCAGTGTGTAGAGCGCAGGCAATTCTGCAAAAGATACTTGCCCCGCAAAATTAATGGCATTGGCGACGTTAGCACCTAAGCGAACATTTTCAACATACGCATGTTCGGCCGGTGAGCCTGTAATTAATATGAGGCAATCAGGCCATTTTTTTTGTAGCGCAACGATTAAGGCTGAAAAACTTTCGGGTGCCCAGCGGCGCTGCACCAAAAGCTCACTGGCATTAGGATTGACCAGGAGCAGGGGTTGTTGGCCCAGCGTAAAAGGGCGTTGTGCCTCGCGCGCCATACGCTCGATCCGTTCAAGTACGGCTTGTTTATCGCGAGGCTGAACTACGGCCTGCGCGATTTGAATCGCGGCATCGGGAATATGAATTTTGCTAAAGGGCTGTTCATGCTGAGTTGAAAACGCAGCATGAATGAGCGATAAAAAGTTTTTGGCAATATGTATATGTGGGTTGTAGTGGACTTTGTGGGTCAACATGTCGCCGCGCCATAGGCCTTCGCCATGAAAGATGTGATAACCCACGCGTCGACGCGCACCGCATAGCCCGGTTAGCAGCGCGGTAAAGCGCGAAAAAAGTTCAAGGTCAATAACGGTGTCGATTTTTTTTGCACGCGCTTGAAACAAAAACTTGATGGTGTCTGTGACCAGGGACTTAAGTGACGACGCGTCGATTGTAAAAATATTGTTAGCAGGAACCGTATTTAACAAACTTAAACTGGCCTGATTACTTTTAAAGATTAGAAAAAAAATCTCGGCACCACGCGCCTGCGCATCGCGCATCGCCGGATCAACCAGTATGGCGCTGCCCATCTCAGAGAGTTCGATAAATAAGATTTTGCGCGGCTTGCCAACAGGGCCTGCGAGCAGTGTTTTAAACCAGTCAAACAAAATGACAAAAGGTGTTGCAAGTGCGCAAAGTGGCACGCCGACCCGATGGTCAATCGTGCGCATGGTGTCTACACTGAGGCTCATGATGACCGGCGCTTAACGCGTAAAAGAGTTTGAGGGGTTTGCATGGGCAGGTTTGCTCGAGGCGTCACTTCGACGGCGGCGCAGTAGCGAGAATGCACCTGGAAGGTAAGTGGCCAGAGTCACAATCCCAAAACTAACGGCCGCCAAGACGGTCACGCCACTATCGACCCCCCACAGTGTCAGTGCAGCCGAGAGTGTCGCTTCACGCAATCCCCAGCCTGAGATGCTAATGGGTAACATCATCAGCAAGCCCAGAGCCGGAAGACCAACCATCAACGCAGCAAAGGGCGCGTAGACACCGAAGGCGCGCAGGCAAAACCAAAACGCACACAAGGCGATCGTGTGCGTGGCAACGGAGATACTGAGTTGTATGGCGACCTGGGGCCAACCGAAGGCGGTATCAATGCCTTTGAGTGCGTTGCTCATGCCGAGTTTGCTGAGCAGGGCTTGAATGAGGCCGCGCGTGCGTTGCAGTTTAAGTAATGCAGCGCCCACCGCGGCACCTCCGAGCATCGCGCCTAGCACCCACGCGCCCAGCGTTGGGCCCCAGGGCGCAATCATGGTGCCGCTTAAAAGTAAGCCAAGGGCGCCCAATATATTGTTGCCAACCAGGCCTAGACCACGATCGAGTGCGACACTTAAAAATCCAAGGCGCAAGCGCGGTGGTGCGTGTTGTAAGTCGATAGGCTCATGCAGTTCTTGGGCAAGTGTTGGTTCAGATTGCACCGCTTCATTTTGTTTGGCGAGCCTGCTTGCTTCGACGGCGCGGTAGCTGTCACCGCCGATCGTGCTGGGCAAGCCTTGATTAATCAGACCACCGGCAAAATAAAGAGTGATGTAATCAGAAACGGGGCGATACAAGCCCAGACTGCGTAATAGCCATCCCCAACGAACGACGGCCAACAGGTTGGCCGAAATGAGTAAAGCCAGCGCGAGTACGAACCAAAGTGGCTGAATCTCGATTTTTGTTGAGCTGAGGGCCTGCCAGTCGATGTTGCGCGCGGCCAACCATAACAGTAGCAGTGACAACACGACCCGCAAATATGGCCAAAGCGACTTTAGAGTATTTTTCAATTCTGTTGACCTGAGTGAGTGGGCGCTTGCGCACCCCCCCAGTTACGGCAGTGATAAAAGCTAAAGTCAGACACCAGTCGACCTAGCCGCTCGATATTCAGTTGTTCAACCCGCGTGCACGACTCAAAACCGCCTGGTTGCGTGGGTAAATCAAAGGACATTTGTGACCAGTTTACAAAAATACTGTCCTGTCCTGTTGGAATCTGACCAAACCACAGGTCGAACTGGTCAAAGCGCGAATCGAGCACGACAACGTCTAGCGGGCGAGCGTACCAAGCCATGCGGCTAGCGAGTGTCCAGTTTCTGACTGAAATTGACGCAATATTCAGGCTTTTTGACCAGTCGCGCGCGCGTGCGCCTGCCTGATCCCAGCCCCATAAGTCGGCTAGCGGGTTCTTTTTGCCCCAGGCATGCTGTTGACTGATTCCTGGAATTCCAACAAAAAATAAAGCCGTAAAGGCCAGCAGGCAGATAACGGCCTGGGTCCGCACAAAGGCGATGATCCACTGATGTTTGCCAGCGCGCCAGTGTGCCGCGAGCGCGTTGGCACAGAAAGGAATGAGTGCCAGCCAGGCTGGGGCTGTCCAGTGCGGCAAACTTCCCCCACCGCCAGAAAGTCCAGCCGTCACTAAAAAGGGGATTAAAAAGAACGAAAGCAAACAAAGTGCTTGCCAATTGCGGCGCGTCACGACTTGGCGCACAACGAGATAGCCGCCTAAAAATAACAAGGGGCCATAGGTCACCAGTTGTAAACCAATAAAGCCAAGTAGTCTGCGTGCCTGCCATTGGCCACCGCTGCCGTGCTTCAGTTGATAGACGAACGAGATCCATTCGTGGTGTGCATTCCAGTAAAACACCGGTGAGACGAGCCCGAGCGCGATGATCAGAGCAAGCCAAGGCCCAGGAGAGCGCAGCCACTTCAGTTTTCGAGCACCCACTAAGCTCAGGATCACAGCCGCCGCCGGCAAAATAGCCGTGTACTTTGAGAGGCCGGCGAGGCCCAGTAACACGCCCAGTGCGAGCCACATATGCAGATCGGAGGGCCTGGTCGCTTTTACGGGGATCGGTTGGGTCAGTTTGAGTGTGACTTGCATCAACAACAGCGTCAGCACCATTAACAAGGTGTCGGGCAGCAGGCCCACGCCTAAGACGTGTAGCAGGGGCGCCAATAGCACGAGTGCGATGGCCCACAGTCCGGCCACGTCTTTGCTGTATGGGTCGCTTGGCCATTCAGGGATGCGCGAAGGTAGTTCGCGGGCGATGTTGCGGGCAAGTAGGCAGGCGGCGAGCCACAAGGCCTGAGGAATCAGGCGCAGTACGGCGTCGGGCACACCGAGCGCGACCAACGGCCACTGCACCCAGCCCACTAAAGGCGGATGATCAAAATAACTGAGTGCGATTTTTTCTGCGTATAAAGCGTAGTGTGCTTCGTCGACGGAAAGCGTCAGTAAACTGCCAAAAGCGAGATGGAGTAAGAGGCCCAGCGTAAGAAGCGCAAAGAAGCGTTGCGGCAGGGTCGACGCGCGAAAACGTGCTGCAGCAGAAGTAAATAGGTGCAATCCGGCATCCTCAGGGGTGCTTGGAGTATAAACGGGCGGCAAGACGTTGCGGTTGCCCTTGTACGCGTTGCATAATCGAGCGCGTTGGACACTTTCGGCCCACCGTGATGTCGACGTGGCATTCAATACCTAATCGGGAGAATAAATTGCAAACACCGAGTTTTCGTCTGGATGGTCGACGGGCGTTGGTCACAGGAGGGAGTCGCGGAATTGGGCAGGCCGCCGTATTCGCATTGGCCGAGGCCGGAGCTGAGGTCGTCGTCGCCGCACGAAATAGCGATGAGGTAGAGGCAGTTTGCGAGCGGGTACGTCAAGCGGGCGGCCGGGCGACGCCCTGGGTGATCGACGTGACGCACTCAGCAGCCGTCAGCGAAGGCGTTGCGCGCTTGGGACCCTTTCAAATCTTAGTGAATAACGCGGGCACCAATCGCCCCACGCTATTGACTGAGATGCAAGATGCAGATTTGGATGCTGTGATGGCGCTGAATGTCAGCGCCACGTTTTATGTGACCCGCGCCGTTGTCAAGGGCTTGCTCGCGGCAGGGTTGACCGGCAGTCTGATTAATATTTCTTCTCAAATGGGTCATGTCGGCGGGCCTAAGCGCACCGTGTATTGCGCCAGCAAACATGCCATTGAGGGCATGACCAAAGCCTTGGCTTGGGAGCTTGGTGCAGCGGGAATTCGTGTGAACACGTTGTGTCCGACGTTTGTCGAAACCGATTTGACGCGCCCCATGCTTGCTGACCTGGCCTTCAGGGATTTTGTGGTGTCAAAAATTGCGTTAGGGCGCGTCGGACAGCCGCAAGACATGATGGGGGCGGTCGTTTTTTTAGCGAGTGATGCCTCAGCCATGGTGACCGGATCTGCGCTGATGGTAGACGGGGGTTGGACCGCTATCTAGCCAGCCCTGACGTGTTGGGATCTAGCCGTATTATTTGATTGTGATTGGAAAGACGCGCCAGGTGACTTGCCGTTTTCCATCGAGATCAAACAGGCGCGTGTTGGCGCGGCGTGCTGTGAAGCCTGCAGGAAAATCGGTATGGCCTGTGACGTGAAGGTAGTGTCCAAATTTCACGCGACTACGTGGTAGGGTGACGACCTCGTTGCGCCCATCGGCGTAGGTGCCTTCAAAGCTGAGTTCAAGCAAGCCCTCGAATTCAGGCCGATCTGGTTTTTCTTGTAACAACCATAATAAGTAGGTGAGTTTGGTCGTGCCCTTGCCTTGAATAAACTGAGCGGTGCTGATGCCCGTTGGGCCAAAGCGGGCATCGAAGGGTAATGTTTGCGCAAAGAGATTGAGCTGCTCTTTGAGGGGTTCGACCAGGGCTTTGAGGCCGTCGAGCTCTTCTTTGAGTGTGCCGTTAAGTTTTTGGCTTTCGTCCTGCGCAACTGCGAGCTGCCGGGCCTGCTCGTCAAGTTTGGTTTGCAAGCGCAATCGCTCGAGCGTGGCGCTGCTGAGCTCTTCGGTTAGTTTTTGTGCTTCAGTGGTTGTGAGATGCTTTGGGCCGTAGCTGGTTTGTAGGATGAGTACGCCACCCGCGCCGGCAAACACGCCAAGCATTAACAGAATGAGCCAACTCGGCAGCCTGCGCGTGCGCCGCCGCGTGTCATAGGGCGCTGGTTTAAAAACTGCCCGCTTGGGTTGAATGCGAATAACCATAAAATCCTTAATGCCGTTTTACTTCGTTTGATGCCTCGTGGCCATTTTACCTTCGAGCGCAGCTAAGCGTTCGGGGGTGCCGACATCAATCCACTCTGTTTGATGCAACGACCCTAGCACTGCGTCATGCGCCATGGCTTGGCGCAAAAGTGGTGCCAATTTAGCGGGCTGGTGCGCAGGTATTTGTGCAAAGAGTTTCGGGTGATACAGACCAATCCCGGCAAAGGTATGCTTGACCCCGCCAGGTGACTGACTGAGTTGATCATGTACTAGGCCGTCTGTGCCGAGCAAAAAATCACCTTGAGGATGTTGCGCTGGATTTGGCACCATTAACAGCCACGCAAGGCAGTGGCGCAGTGCCAGTTGCTGCGCTAGTTGGACTGCCTGAGCCGGATCCCAATCGCACCAGATGTCACCGTTCAAAACCAGAAAAGGGTGTTCGCCTAAAAGCGGTAAAGCGGTCGCAATCCCACCCGCAGTTTCAAGCGCGATGGGTTCGGCAGAGTATTGAATACGCAAGCCAAATTGCTGCCCCGAACCCAATGCTTCTTCGAGCATATTTCCAAGCCAGGCATGATTAATCACCACGTCTCGAATCCCTGCTTGAGCCAGCTTTTCAAGATGCCATTGAATCAGGGGTTTGCCGGCGACTGGAATCAAAGGCTTTGGCATCTGATCGGTGAGAGGACGCATGCGTTCGCCGCGTCCTGCGGCCAAAATCATCGCACGCATCAGAAGGTGTAGCCCACTTTAGTCTGTATCTGATCGAGCTGATCAAGCACCCGCAACAAGGGTTTGAAAGCGATGTAGCGCGCCGCCACTTGACGCACGTATTGGTTGACGCGGGGCATATGTGCCAAATAGGCTGCTTTGCCGTCGCGGTGATTGAGTCGGGCAAATACGCCCAAAATCCGTAGGTTGCGCTGTAAGCCCATCCACTCGTAGTCGCGATGAAAATCGGCAAAATCAGCTGGCACGGGCAGGCCCTGTTTGCGTGCGAGTTCCCAGTAGCGGATGGCCCAGTCGATTTGCTGAGGCTCCTCCCAGGTGGTGCGCGCATCGACAACCAGAGAGGCAAGATCGTAGGTAATTGGGCCCGCCACGGCATCTTGAAAATCAAGCACGCCAGGGTTGGCGCCGTGTTCGGGCCGTTCACTGAGCATCAGGTTCGGCGAGTGAAAATCCCGATGAACCAGTACGATGGGTTGCGCAGCGTTGCGCTCGACTAACAGGTCAAAAACCTGGTCAAGCTGCTGCAAAACGGCGGCGTCGAGGGTGATCTTGCAATGTACCGCCACATACCATTCGACGAACAGGCCGAGCTCGATTTTTAGACGTTTAGCATCGTAAAGTGGTAACCCGGCGTGATTGGCTGTTTGTAGCGTCACGAGGGCTCCGAGGGCATCACGATAAAGCGCTTGTAACTCGGAATCTGGCAACCCCTGTTGAATCTTGGCGTAATACGTTGTGGGTCCCAGGTCCGAAAGTAACAAAAATCCCTGTTGTAAATCCTGAGCCAGGATTTGGGGCACATTGAGCTTGACGGCTGCAAGTCGAGCCGCCACGTCAACAAAGGGTTGGCAGTTTTCCTGGGGGGGCGGGGCGTCCATCAGGATCAGCGTGCTCGAATGCGCCTCTATTCGGAAATAACGTCTGAAACTTGCATCACTCGAGGCGGGTGCCAGAGAGTCGATTTTCAGTCCAATTGTCGGGTCAAGGGTGGCTAACCACTTGAGCAATAAAGACATTCTTGGATCTGTCGCGTGTGTAGATGGATTCATGGAAAAGTGATTCGTGCGGACAAGGGGAAAATCGGTGCTAAACCTGAGGCAAATACGCGCCTCTTCTCTATAATACTGGCTGTCGGTGCCTTTTATCTTAAAAGGCGCTTGGGCACGCTTGCCTCTTGCTGTATCGATCCAGGTGATTTTCTCGAACGTGCGTATTTTTTGTTGGTTGTTGCTCCTGTCAGGTTTGAGTGTCGCGCTGGCGCAGACGCCGGGTGCGCCTTCGCCAAGCGCACAGGCCACGCTGACCGCCGACGGGCTGTTGATGCCCGGGCTTAAAGTATCGCCTCGTCTTAGCCAAGGGATGCCGTCTGACAAGACCATGCCCATGTTTATCGAAGCCGCCGAGTTGCATGGCGATAGCCAAAATAATCTCAAAATGAAGGGCGCTTCGGTCGTCAGACGGCAAGACGGCGTCTTGAAAGCCAACATCATTGATTACAACAAAGGCACGGGCGTGATGGATGCCCAGATCAATGCCCGTTTGATTCGCGACGGTAATGTGATCAGCGGTACGGGTATTTTGTACAAAGCTGATGATGGCACGGCAACCGTCGATCAACCCAACTTCTGGCTTGATAACGGCGGTGCCGGCGTGGGCTCGTGGGCCGATGTCTACAATAAAAATCAGATGAGCCTGACTGACGTGACCTACAGCGGTTGCCCGTGCCCACAGCCTTCTTGGTATATCGAAACCGAAAAGCTCGATCTCGACTTTCTGGAAAACGAAGGGGTTGCGCGTAACGGCGTGCTGTATTTCAAAGATGTACCGATTCTTGCCTCGCCTTATTTGTCGTTTCCACTTAAAAAAGAGCGTAAGTCAGGCTTTTTATTGCCCACCTTTGGTGCAACGAGTAAAACGGGTGTTGATTACACACAGCCTTATTATTTTAATATCGCCCCCAACATGGACATGACGGCGCAGTTACGCGCGATGTCCAAACGCGGCTTGCAGATTGGGGATGAGTTTCGCTATATGGGCGAAAGATACTCAGGCATGATGGCTGGAACCTACTTGAACCGCGATATTCAAACGGGTACCGACCGCTGGATGTATACCGCCAATCACTTTCAATCGCTTGGAAAGGGTTTTTTTGCAGGCTACAACGTAAGTGGTGTGTCTGACGACAACTATTTCAATGACTTCGCGACGATTGCAGTCAATCAGTCGACCACGACCTATCTACCGCGAATGGCGGGGGCTGGCTGGGCCAACGAGTTCTGGCAAACGAGTGCGCAGGTGCAGACGTATCAGACCTTGCGGCCACCTGGCACCGCGGTTGCGCCGATTTATAACAAAGTACCTGAGTTGATGGCCAACGGCGCGCGCTTTGACTTAAGCGGCTTTGACATTCAGTCTCAAAATACGATTACCCGGTTTGAAATGCCGCTTGACAACCGGTTTGCGTACGGTCCGGGTGGTTCTCTGCGTTATAAGCCGGATGGTTCACGCGCCGCGTCATATTCGTCAATAGCCTACCCAATCGTGCGACCCGGTTGGTATATCACACCCAAGGTTGCCCTCAGCGCGATGCAGTACCAAACCGATTGGTATGGGCTTGAGAACTGGTACGGTTATGGCCAGGCCTCAAACTCGCGGGTGCTACCGATTATGTCAGTTGACTCTGGCATGACCTTTGATCGCGAGACGACTTTTTTCGGCAAGCCGGCAACCCAGACACTTGAGCCGCGCGCCTATTATTTAAGAGTGCCTTATCGTGACCAGTCACAGTTTCCAGTCTATGACACGACGCTGGCCGACTTTAACTTCTCTCAGGCATTCCAAGAAAATATCTATGCGGGTGGTTGGGACCGTATCGCAAATGCCAACCAGGCAACGGTTGCACTGACTACACGTTGGATGGATCAGGATACGGGCTTCGAGCGATTTAGTTTTGGCGTCGCTCAGCGTTTCTACTTTGAAGATCAACAAGTGACGTTGCCGTTTGAAGTGCCACGCACCAACACAAAGTCTGAGTTTCTAATCGGCACTAGCGCCGCGTTGACGGATAAGCTCAGCACGTCCGCAATTTTTCAGTACAACCCTTACGCAAATCAGTGGGATCGTAGTCAGATTATCGCCCGATGGAGACCACAGCGTTTGGCGATGATGTCGCTGTCCTATCGTTATCAGATTAATCCACCTGCTCTGGCGCTCTACCAACCTCAGGGTCAAAATCAGGTCAGCGGCGCTTTCCAATGGCCGATTGCAAAAAAATGGTACACGGTTGGGCGTGTCGACTATTCGTTTAATCACATTGAGGCCCAAAGTATTATTGATCCGACGCGGACGGTCGCCATGCCTAAGGTGACCCAAGGGGTGCTGGGTGTCGAATATAAAGGCGATTGTTGTTGGTCGAGTCGCGTGGTGTTTCAGCGGTATGTTGTCAGTGTTGATCAAACCAATTCGGCCGTATTTTTTCAGCTTGAGCTAGGCGGTATTGGTAATCTCGGCCAAAACCCCATGGGAATCATCGGTAGAGCCATTCCGGGTTATGAGTCGGTGACCCCTGCGGTGCCGGGCGTCAGTAAATTTGAAAGGTACGAATAATGTTAGGTGCTATGTCTTTGCGTCAGGCTGTACTCTCTACCCTCTGTGTGTTTGGCTGCGTTGCTTCGTTGTCGACCGTAGCGCAAATCAACAACTTAGGAAAAGATCGTGCCGCTGCCTCGTCCACGCAAGCGGCGCCATCGGCAGCAAACACACAAGAGGCCGACACTATTGTTGCGGTTGTCAATAAAGACATCATTACCCGCCGCGAACTTGATGTGCGAGTCAAACAGATCAAAACTGATCTCGCGCGTCAGCGGGTGCAGATGCCACCCGATGAGGTTCTGCAAGCTCAGTTGCTACAACGGCTCATCACAGAGCGTTTGCAGTTTCAAGAGGCCAAGCGTTTTAATGTTGAGGTCACCGATCCAATTCTGAAAACGGCCTTGGACGCGATCGCTCAACGTAACAAGATGACTTCTGCCCAATTGCGCGCGCAGATTGAAGGTGCAGGGCTTGCGTGGTCAGATTACACGGCAATGATTCGACAAGAAATTGTGGTTGAACGCCTGCGCCAACGGGTGGTCGACTCGACGATCTTGATCTCAGATGCCGAGATTGACGCTTTTTTGCGCGAGCAGAAAGCCCGGCAGGCGGGTGGCTTGGCACCAACGGCTCAAGCGTTGAGTGCCGCGCCAATACCTGCACCACCGCAGCCCAAACCCAAGGCGGCACCGGTTCAGCCTCCTGTGATGGGTCTTGCACAAATTTTAGTGCGTGTGCCTGAAGACTCAACTGAGGATGAAGTGAAAGTCTTGCGTAATAAGGCGCAGGCGCTTTTAGCGCGGTTGCGTAAAGGCGAAAGTTTTGACGCTGTCGCCAAAGCAAGTTCGGATGGACCTGAGGCGAGCCGCGGTGGTGACATGGGTGGACGCTTAGTTAAAGATTGGCCTGACTTGTTTTTAAAAGCTGTTGCCGGGGTTGGTGATGGTCAGATCAGCAATATTATTCAGAGCGGTAATGGCTTTCATATTTTAAAAGTGCTCGGTCGTGCGGGTGGTGAGCCTCCGCCAGAGCCTGTCGCGCAACCGGCACCAGCGCCGGTTCCTGGCGCGGGTGTGCCAGCACCACAGGGGCCAATGTTGGTTGAGCAAACGCGAGCACGGCATATCTTGATCAAAACGACAGCGGTGGTCACGCCAGAGATTGCGAAGCAAAAGCTAGAACAAGTGCGAGAGCGCGTGGTGGGAGGCGAGTCGTTTTCTGATTTAGCTAAGCGGTTTTCAAACGATGCTTCGGCGCCGCAAGGTGGTGGGCTCGGTTGGCTCAATCCGGGTGAAACGGTGCCGCAGTTTGAGAATGCAATGAAAGCGCTCAAGATCGGTGAGGTCAGCGAACCTGTGCAAACTTCGTTCGGCTGGCATCTCATCGTGGTCGATGAGCGTCGCACTCAAGATATGGCGGATCAGTTTCAGCGCAATCAGATTCGTCAGCGCCTCTTTATGCAGAGATCAGAAGTTGCGTTTGAGACCTGGATGCAACAGGTACGTAATCAGTCTTATATCGACAACCGCCTTGAAAAAAGCCAACGTCAGGTAAAGGACTAGCGCGTGGTAGCGCATCAGGCGCGTAAGCGGTTTGGTCAGAATTTTTTGGTTGACTTAGGCGTCATAGACGCCATTGTGCGAGCGATTAATCCCGCTCGTGACGATCGGATGATCGAGATCGGCCCAGGCTTGGGTGCGCTGACGCGTCCTCTTCTTGAGCGACTCAGTACACTGACTGTCATTGAACTTGATCGCGATTTGGCGTCAAGGCTGCGGCAACGATTTTCTGAACTGCAGTTGCCGATCGTACAGGCTGATGTTTTAAGTGTGGATTTTGCGCAGTTTGGCGAGCACTTGCGCATTGTAGGTAATTTGCCCTACAACATTTCGACTCCCTTGCTATTTGCGCTTGTTGAGTATGCGGATCGGATCGAAGATCAGCATTTTATGTTGCAGCGTGAGGTCGTAGATCGGATGGTGGCAGAACCCGGGACAAGCGATTACAGTCGCCTGTCGGTCATGTTGCAGTATCGCTACGCCATTGAAAAAATATTTGACGTATCTGCAGAGGCGTTTGACCCTGCGCCGCGCGTGACGTCCTCGATCGTACGGATGGTGCCCCTGGGTCAGTCGCGGGTACGCGCGCGCGATGAAGCACTTTTTGCGGCGGTTGTCTTACGTGCTTTTTCTCAGCGACGTAAGATGCTGCGCGGAGTATTGGGCGCATGGACTGCGTTGATACCGTGGCTTGAATTGGGAATCGAACCGACCTGGCGTGCAGAGCAGGTGTCGGTATTAAAATTTATTCAGATGACCGACGTGCTGTACGCAGCCGGCATTCGCGCTTCGTAAGGCCGCTTAGCGGGGTTTCGCCGCAAGCCACAATCGAATGATATCTTCTGCGCGATCCTCAAGTAAGCTGCTCACGTTGGCGCACGCTTGTGCAAGTGTCATGGGCCCAGAGACCAAACTAAACGCGGCTTCAATCCCCTCGCGATAAAGCCCTTGATACCCCAATCCCAGCGAGCCTGCAATGGCAATGGCTGGCACGCCAGCACGCTTGGCGATTTGCGCAACACCCATGGGTGTTTTGCCCAACAAAGTTTGCGCGTCTAGACGGCCTTCACCGGTCAATACTAAAGTCGCACCTTCTACGGCTTGCGCGAGCCCACCGATCTCGGCAATGACGGCCGCACCTGGCCTGAACGTTGCCTGCATCCATGCGTGTGCGGCAAAACCGACACCACCTGCTGCACCAGAACCTGGGGCATCGCGTCGATCATGACCGAGGTGTTGTGCACAAAGATCCGCAAAGTGGCTTAAGGCCACATTAAGCTGTTGAACCTGTTCTGGGCTCGCACCCTTTTGCGGACCAAAGATCGCCGAGGCACCCCGCGGGCCGCACAGTGGGTTGTTCACATCAGAGGCGATGGTGATCTTTGTTTGTTGCAAGCGAGGATCAAGTTTGCTGGCCTCGATGTGCGTCAACGTTGCCAGAGCCGCGCCGCCCGGGGCAAGGGGTTGATGCTGTGCGTCGAATAAACATAAACCCAAGGCACAGAGCATGCCTGCGCCACCGTCATTGGTGGCCGAGCCGCCTAAACCTAAAACGATGTGACGTGCACCTGCATCAAGCGCTTGCTTAATTAGTTGTCCAACACCGTAGGTTGTCGCACGCAAGGCATCGCGTTCGGTTACAGAGATATGCTCTAACCCCGCGGCGGTGGCCATTTCAATGACGGCTGTTTGGTTGGGAAGCAAGGCCCATTGGGCTTGGATCGGCTGTCCTAAGGCGTTTTGCACCAGGTGACTGCGCCGTTCGCTTTGTGTAGCGCCCAGCACTGCCTGCACGGTCCCCTCGCCGCCATCGGCCATCGGGATGCAGATGATTTGCGCCAGTGGCGCTGCGCGCTTGACGCCCCGCGCGAGAGCTGCGGCCACCTCGGGCGCCGAGAGGCTCTCTTTAAACGAGTCGGGCGCGATGACAATTTTCATGTCGGCGTTAGGCGACCTTCTTTTGTACAAACTCAATCTTGTAGCCATCGGGATCTTCAACAAACGCGATGACCGTCGTGCCGTGTTTCATGGGGCCAGCCTCGCGCGTGACTTTGCCGCCCAGTGCACGTACTTTGTCGCAGACTTCATAGGCATTATCGACTTCAAGGGCGATGTGCCCATAGCCCGTACCTAAGTCGTAGGCACTTGTGTCCCAGTTGTAGGTAAGCTCAAGAACAGGGCCATCGCGTTCATCTTGATAGCCAACAAAGGCGTTCGTGAAGCGGCCGGTAGGATACTCAGTGTTGCGTAGCAAACGCATGCCCAATACTTTTGTGTAAAACTCAATCGATCGTTCGAGGTTACCAACGCGAACCATAGTGTGCAAAATTCTCATAATCGCTCCGGAAGGGGGTGGATAAACGAAAAGTTAAATGTTAGGCACGCCCTCAGGCGTATGTTGTTGCAGCATTTTTTTGGCGGTGTGGTAATCAGGATAAAGCTGTTCGACCTCAGACCAAAAGTCGTGGCTGTGATTCATTTCGCGCAAGTGAGCGAGCTCATGCGCAATCACATAGTCAATGACCATCGGTGAAAAATGAATTAAGCGCCAATTCAGGCGAATGTTGCCATCACTTGTACACGAGCCCCAACGCGTTGCGGCTGAAGATAGACGCCACGCACGAATGGTTAAGCCAGTTTTATCCAAAAAATATTTGATGCGCTGATCAAACCAGACCGCAGCGCGTGCTTGTAACCAGGCCTGTGTCATATCGCGCATCCGATGGGTATCCGCATCGTTAGGCAGCGGTAGCCAGAGTGTTTGGCCCACTTCAGGTGACTCAGGGTTGCCTTCAAAGTGGGCGCGCCCATGGGGTACGTGGGGGCCTGGTACGCCAATGCGCAAGGTAATTTGATGACCCATATACGGAAGTTGCCCACCGGATTTCCAGCGCGTGTGTGCCATCGCAAGCTGCGCCTTGCGCGCTTGCCAGTCTTGCAATTTACTCAAAATCCAGGGCATTTTTTCGATCACGGCTTCGTCGATCTGGCCCAGCGTGACCCAGTTGGGCGCAGTGACACGCAGACCTTCGTCGATGATCATGAAACCAATGCTACGACGTCGCGAGCGGACCAGTACAAAGCCAACTGACTGATCGCCGCTTCGAACGACGCGCCATTTTGCACCGAGCGGAATTGTTTCAGGTGCAACAAGCCAGTCCGGGACCGGCGTGCTGGTATCTGAAAGCAAAAGCTCAAGTTGGCTCATGACGGCTTCGGATATCTCTCGGGATTGAGGCGATGCATTTCTGCTTCGATCCAGGCAAACACTTTTTCGTTTAACGCTTCGGGTGTGAGACCGATTGAAGAGATCGGCGGACCAATGGATACGGTGACGAGTCCTGGTTTTTTAATAAAGGCATTACGTGGCCAACACTCGCCCGCGTTGTGCGCAATCGGAATGACCGGTGCACCGGTTCGTGTGGCGAGCAGGGCGCCGCCCAGTTTGAAGCGCCCCATTTTTCCGGGAGCAATACGGGTGCCTTCTGGGAATAACAAGGGCCAGCGACCTTCGTTTAAACGTTGTTGTCCGACCTTAACGACTTGTTCGAAAGCATCGCGCCCTTTGCTACGATCAATAGGAATCATGCCAAGCAACGCGATACCCCAACCGAAAAAGGGAACCCGATGTAACTCACGCTTGTAGACAAAGCAGATTTGCCGGGGAAGGTGTGAGGGTAAAAAGAGGGTCTCCCACGCGGATTGGTGTTTGGAGAGCACGATGGCCGGACCGTCGGGTAGGTTCTCGGTACCCTGAACCTGCCAGCGAATTCCACAGATGACTTTGGCACCCCAGGCGGCAAGCTGAGGCCAACCCATCGTGAGTTTGTAGCGCCAGTGCAGTGGGAGCGGAGACCAAAGTATGCAGGCAAACGCGTAGGGGATGACGGTGATCAATAAGAATAAAGCAAAAAGCGTGGCACGCAGGGCAAGCATGGCGTTAGGTTGCCTCAGCAAGAATTTGATCGACCGCATCGGCCAGATTCAGCGCGTGACGTGTGCCGGCAGGCAGCCCGCCTTGCTTGAGTGTTTTTGGACCGTTGCCTGTCTGGACTAGCCAAGGGATACAGCCTGCGGCGGCGCTGGCCTGCAGGTCGCGTAATGAATCGCCGATTGCAGGTACGCTCTTGAGGTCAATGTCATAGCGTCGCGCAATATCTTCAAACAAGCCCGGCAGAGGTTTGCGGCAAACGCATTGCTCGTCTGGCCCGTGCGGACATACAAAAAACGTATCAATTGCCCCGGCGAGTTGTGCTAGTTCTTTACGAAATTTTTGATGAATGGCGGTCAGTGCGTTGATGTCAAAGAGGCCGCGCGCCAGGCCCGATTGATTTGTGGCGATGGTCACCGTATAGCCGGCCTGGTACAGCTTGGCAATGGCTTGCAGACTGCCAGGCAGTGCAATCCACTCATCTGGATGCTTGATGTAATCGGCACTGTCTTGATTGACGACCCCGTCGCGATCCAGAATGATCAATTTCATGCTGCAAGCCTTGAGATATCAGCGACCTGATTCATGAGACGATGCAGTTGCGCCAGCAGGGCTAATCGATTGTTGCGCACCGCGATGTCATCGGCCATCACCATAATGTCATTAAAAAAAGTATCAACCGGTACGCGCGCTTGTGCGAGGGTGGCCATCGCCGCTTGATAGTCACCCGCGTCAAGGTGCTGCTGGGCGAGGGGTTGTAGTTGAGCGATAGTTTTTGCCAAGGCTTGCTCGGCGGGTTCAGTGAGCAGCGCTTGATTGAGCGACTGCGGTGTATCTTCGGATTTCTTTAGTAGATTTCCGATCCGTTTATTGGCGGCGGCCAAACTAGCGGCATCGGGCCCTTGTGCAAAGATCGCGGCCGCTTGCACGCGTGCCAAGATCTGGTGAAGCGGGGGCGCGATGGCTAGCACGGCTTCGACTGCGCTGCGGTCGAGCTGTGTGATGAGTTGGTTGCGTAAGCGTTCGAGGATGAACGTCTGTACTTCGGCGACGGTTGTGTCGGCTAAAGCGTTGGGCTCAAAGCTCGCTACAGCGGTTTCTAACAAGTCTTTAAGCGTTAAGGGGCCGTCTTGCTGAATTTTTAAAATGCCGCCCGCCGTGAGCTGCTCAAAGGCGCTGATCAGGCCGAGTGCGGCACGGCGCAAACCAAAAGGATCGCGCTCGCCAGTCGGTGCTAATCCAATACCCCAAATACCGACGAGTGTTTCAGCGCGCTCTGCCATAAATAAGATGGCTGCGGTCATGTTTGTGGAGGTGACAGGCTGTTCGAGTCGAATTTTGTATTGTTCAGCGAGTGCTTGAACAACGGCCTGGGGCTCGTGATCTGCTTTTGCATAGTACGAACCCATGATGCCTTGTAGTTCAGGAAACTCACCCACCATATTGGTGTTGAGATCCGCTTTCGCAAGCATGGCCGCGCGATCCGCAAGTGCGACATCGGCGCCCAGGGTGTTTGCCAACCATGACGCAATTTTTTGCACACGCGTGACCCGTTGCAATTGTGTGCCTAGCTTGTTGTGATAAACAATTGATCCGAGCTGTGGCACACGTTGATGCAGCGGTGTTTTTCGATCGGTATCAAAAAAGAATTGGGCATCGGCTAAGCGTGGACGAACAACGCGCTCGTTACCTTCAATAATCGCGACCGGATGATCGGTGGGCATATTGCTCACGATCAAAAATTGATTTGTTAACGCGCCCGTTGTTGGATTGAAGAGTGGAAAATATTTTTGATTCAGACGCATCGTCAAGATCAGACATTCTTGCGGTACATGCAAGAAGCGCTCTTCAAACGCGCCGACATATACGGCCGGCGCTTCAACCAAGGCGGTCACTTCGTCAAGCAGTGCGTGCACTTCAGGATCTTGCCCAAGTGTCGCGTTCAAGAGCTGCGCCTGGGTTGCTAAT
>CALQNE010000005.1 GCA_943331855.1 Bordetella parapertussis | reverse complement strand
TTAACCCGGGCTGGCATCACCGTCGTCGCAGTCAATTACTCGCTTGCCCCCGCGGTCACGCTCGACCACATCGTGGATCAAACCCGTCGCGCCGTGACTTGGGTACATCACCACATCGAACAACATCACGGCGATGGCCAGCGTTTGGTGATTGCCGGCAGCTCGGCTGGCGGGCACCTTGCGGGGATGGTGCTTGCAAGCGGGTGGCAACAAAACTATGGCATGGATTCGGCTGCAATAGCGGGTGCAGTCTTGCTGAGCGGCCTGTACGACCTGACCCCGCTGGTCGACACCCACATCAATGACTGGATGCATCTGAGCCTTGAGGATGCGCACCGCAATAGCCCAATCTTTGCATTGCCCGAACAGGGACCACCAATTTTGGTCAGCTATGGCTCAAATGAGACTACCGAATTCAAACGCCAATCCCAAGATTACCTAACTGCTTGGCAGGCCAGAGGCTTTGAGGCCGAATATGTCGACATGCCAGACACCAATCATTTTGATTTAGTGCTGCATTTAAACCGACTTGAGAGCCCGCTCGTGCAAAAGTTACTTAAGCTGCTGACCCTGCCCGTCTGAAGTGACTCGCTCGGGCAGTCTAACTTCAAAAAAAAGCGATAATCACGCATCTTTCACCTTTTTAACTTCGATCCGCCATGGCCGTTAATCTGCATATTCCGTCTGACGACGCTGTTTACCCTGTTGCCGGTATTGAAATCGGCGTCACTGAAGCCGGGATCCGCAAGGCGGATCGCCGCGACCTGACCGTGTTTCGCTTAACTGAAGGCACGAGTGTCGGTGGCGTGTTCACCCGCAATCGGTTCTGCGCTGCACCAGTGCTTGTGTGCCAAGCGCATCTGACTGGCACACACGCCATTCGCGCATTGGTGATCAACACCGGCAATGCCAATGCAGGCACCGGCGAGCCCGGCCTCAAAGCCGCCAATGAAACCTGCGATGCGCTCGCCAGCCTGTTGGGCGTAACCAGCGCTCAAATCTTGCCGTTTTCAACTGGGGTCATTCTTGAGCCTTTGCCGGTTGATCGCATCAAAGCAGGCCTACCCGCCGCGATTAAAAACTTAACGGCAAGCAATTGGGTGTCAGCCGCGCACGGCATCATGACCACCGATACCTTGCCAAAAATTCACTCGCAACGCGTCGACATCGGCGGCAAAACCATCACGATCACGGGCATCAGTAAAGGCGCAGGCATGATCCGGCCCAACATGGCCACCATGTTGAGCTACCTGGCCACCGACGCAGGTATCGCACAACCGCTCATGACTCAACTGGCGCGCGAACTGGCCGATGTCTCGTTTAACCGAATCACGGTAGATGGTGATACCTCAACCAATGATTCCTTCATTGTCATGGCAACAGGCAAAAGCGGCCTGCTCGTTGACAGCGTGGCGCACCCCCACTATGCCGCGCTCAAGGCTGCGTTATCTGTTGCGGCAATCGATTTGGCGCAAAAAATCGTACGCGATGCCGAAGGCGCAACCAAGTTCATGACAATCCAAGTCGAACAAGCCAAAACAGTCGACGAAGCTTTATTAGTGGCTTATGCAGTCGCGCATTCACCTCTGGTTAAAACTGCCTTCTTTGCCAGCGATCCAAACTTGGGGCGTATTCTGGCTGCGATTGGCTACGCTGGCATTCTTGATTTAGATGTGCGTGGCGTAAAACTATGGCTGGGTGATGTTCTGGTGGCCGACAAAGGTGAGCGCAATCCTGACTACCAAGAAGCCGATGGTCAGCGCGTCATGAAAGAACCCGAAATTTTGGTACGCATCGCGCTCGGCCGCGGTGCGATCGCGCAAACCGTTTACACCTGCGATTTCTCGCATGAGTACGTCAGCATCAACGCAGATTACAGATCCTAATGAGCAACGCTAATTTATCAAACAGCCCTGAAACAGCCGAGCTATTGTCGCGCGCTTTACGCGTGCTGGCACAACTTGAGGCCTGGCTGCCACCAACGCCCCCGCCAACCGACTGGAAGGCACTCGCCTTTCGGTGGCGTAAACGTGGCGCCTCGCACGGCTGGCTGGATGCGATCGCTCATGTTGCGTTAATCAACACAACTGACTTGCAACACATCGAACGCCAAAAAGGCATCATCGATCGCAATACGCGTCATTTTATTGAAGGCAAACCTGCCAACAATGTGTTGATGACTGGCGCACGCGGTACAGGCAAAAGCTCATTAGTAAAAGCCATGCTAGCAAGCTACGCAGCAAAAGGCTTACGGTTAATTGAAGTCGATAAAAGCGATCTGGCCGACCTGGCAGACATCGTAGATCTCGTGGCCGAGCGCCCTGAAAAATTTATTGTGTTCTGTGACGATTTATCCTTCGAAGAAGGAGAGTCCGGTTACAAGGCGTTGAAGTCAGTGCTGGATGGTTCAGCTGCGTCGGCGGGGACAAACGTCTTAATCTATGCGACCTCAAATCGTCGTCATCTGATGCCCGAGTACATGAGCGAAAACCTGCAGGCCAAGCATCAAGCCGATGGTGAAGTGCATCCCGGCGAAACCGTCGAAGAAAAAATTTCATTATCAGAGCGCTTTGGCCTCTGGCTGTCGTTTTATCCTTTCAGACAAGACGACTACTTGGACATTGTTTCGCACTGGTTACGCACTCTGGGCTGCTCTGACGCCAGCATCACTGAAGCGCGTACCGAAGCCTTGCAATGGGCGCTTGAACGCGGCTCACGGTCGGGTCGCGTGGCGTGGCACTTTGCGCGCGACTGGTCTGCGCGCTATGCCTGACAAAATCATCGATGTCGCAGTGGGCGTGCTGCTGCGCCCCGACGGCACCGTGTTGTTAGGCAGTCGGCCCGCAGACAAACCCTGGCCCGGCTGGTGGGAGCTTCCTGGTGGCAAGCTCGAGCCTGGCGAAACCGTTTTACAGGCGCTTGCACGCGAGCTTCATGAAGAGCTCGGCATACAGGTCACCGCCTCAACACCGTGGGTCACCTATGTACACAAGTATCCCACCACAACCGTTCGGCTCGCCTTTTGTCGGGTCACCGGTTGGCAGGGTGAGCCTAAGGGGCTAGAAGGACAAGAGTTGCGTTGGGTCGATTTACGTCATGCCCAAGAGGTGCCCAAACTACTCCCCGCAACCTACCCACCGCTACGCTGGCTACAGTTGCCAGAGGTCTACGCGATTTCTGCGGTTGGTGCACCTGAAAATCTTCCTGCTTTTTTACTGCGCCTCGATCAAAATCTGGTCGCGGGTTTGCGTTTGCTGCAGTGGCGCGAACCCAATTGGCCCGGCGGAGTCGAGGCCCTTGACTTACGCGAGGCACTCGTCACTGTGCTCGCACGCTGCCGCGCTGCGGGGGCTCGCGTACTCGTCAATAGTATCCATCCACCCGAATGGTGGGCACTCGCCGATGGCGTGCACCTACGCTCAGCTGACGCCACCGGCCTGTCGACGCGCCCCGCCCTCGCTGAGGGCTCGCTGCTAGGGGTTTCGACACACAACCTTGCCGAGCTCGCGCAAGCGCGAGCGCTGAACGCGGACTTTGCTGTATTGGGCCCGGTCTTGCCCACACCCTCTCATCCGGGCGTACTTGGCATGGGCTGGGCAGGCTTTGCCGAACTCAACGCGCAAGCGGGCCTTCCGGTCTATGCGTTAGGCGGTCAATCTGCCTCAACCCTCGACCTAGTCCGCGCTGTTGGTGGGCACGGTTTTGCTGGGATTCGCGCTTGGGTTGCCTGAGTCGTCTACGCGTCTAAGTTCTTGCGCTGACCAGCCGCCACCAAGCGCCGCAATCAGACGCAGGCTGGCAGCAAAGCGGTTTCCAACCAGCGTAATGTAGGTGCGTTCGTTGTTCAAGGCTGTCGTTTCAAGCACCGCGACACTCAAATAATCAATCAAGCCCTGATCGTACTGATTGCGGGCCAGCCTAAGCGACAACCGAGCCGCCTCTACCGCCAGACGTTGCACCGCATCTTCTTGTTCAAACACGCGCATCTGAATCATGGCGTTTTCAACTTCTTGCAAAGCATTTAAAACGGTTTGGCGGTAGATCGCCGTCTGCACATCAAACTGCGCCCGCGCCTGAGAAATCTGCGCTTGCCGCGCACCACCGTCAAAAATCAAGGCAGCCAATTGAGGGCCCAGCGACCAGAACTGAGCGGGTGCACTAAACCATTGCGTAAAGTCATTGCTGCGAAAACCCGTATTGGCGTTTAACGTCAGGCTTGGAAACCACGCCGCGGTAGCCACCCCAATCAACGCGTTCGCAGAGGCAGCACGCCGCTCGGCCGCCGAAATATCGGGCCGACGTTCAAGCAATTCAGAAGGCAAACCAACCGGTACCTTAGGTGGCACAAGCGACACGGGTTTCGCCGCAATCGAAAATGTTGACGGGGCACGACCCAGCAAGACTGCCACTGCATTTTCAGCAATTGCCCGCTGCTGCTCTAGATCAATCAACTGCGCGCGCGTACTTTCAAGTTGCGTGCGGGCCACCGCAACGTCAGCCTGGCCTGAAATGCCCGCGTTATAACGATTTTGGGTCAGCGTTAAGGCGCGCTCATAAGACAGAACCGTGGCCTGCAGTAACCGTTTTTGCTCGTCTAGCACTCGCACCTGTGTATAGCTCAGCGCCATCGCAGTCTGAGCCGTCAACCTCGCCCCAGTGACCTCTGCGGCAAGCGCTAACTCGGTTGCGTCGGTCGATTCAATATTTCGACGCACGCTTCCCCAGATATCAATTTGCCAGCTTGCCAACGCATTGGCGTTGTAGGTGCTGATCGCTGTACTGTTGACCACACCGCCAGGGCCGGTAGCTGAGCCTCCTGTACGAGTCGTGCCGCCGGTCGCTGATACAGTTGGTAGCAAAGGGGCTCGCGACCCCTGCGTCAACGCCACGGCTTGTCTGAACCGCGCCTCAGCCTGAGCAATATTCTGGTTGGCGACATTGAGTTCTTGCATCAATTGGTTGAGCATGACATCTTCGTACATCAACCACCAAGAACCGCTGGGGGCTTCGGCTAGCTGCGGCTGAGCCGGCTTCCAGCCCGGAGTCTCTTTAAACTCAACCCCAACCTCAAGTATCGGGCGCACGTAGTCTGGGCCCACCATGCACGACGCCAGTAGGCTCGACGCACTGAGCAGCAACGCAACACGCGCAAGGCGCAGCGCGTACCGAGGCCAAACGATACAAAAGGAGTCAATCATGTTTAAGCGCCATTAGGCAACACTGCAGATTTTGAACCAGACCATGGCTTCGTCAACAACCACAACCGAAATCGATCAAGGTATAAGTAAACCACAGGCGTGGTGTACAGCGTCAGCAACTGACTCACCAAAAGACCACCCAGGATGGTGATGCCCAACGGTTGGCGCATTTCAACCCCCGCCCCCGACGCAAATACCAAGGGCATCGCACCAAAAATTGCCGCACAGGTCGTCATCAAAATCGGTCTAAAACGCGTCATACAGGCTTGGTGAATCGCCTCTTTGGGCGACAAACCTAGTTTACGCTGTGCCTCGATGGCAAAATCCACCATCATGATCGCGTTCTTTTTGACAATCCCAATCAACAAAAACACACCAATCAAGGCAATTAAGGTGAACTCAGTTTTCATCAACAGCAACGCTAACAACGCCCCGACCCCCGCTGAGGGCAGTGTCGACAAAATCGTCAGCGGATGAATCGTGCTCTCGTAGAGAATACCCAACACGATGTACATGGTGACCAGTGCCCCAAGAATCAACCACGGTTGATTGGCCAGGGCGCTCTGCAAGGCCTTTGCCGTTCCTTGAAAACCGGCCTGAATTTTTTCACTCGGTAGATTGATGCCTGCAATCGCCTGATCGATCGCCGCATTCGCTTGCCCCAATGACACTCCGGGCGCCACATCAAACGAAATCGTATCGGCCGCCGATAAGCCTTGATGCCGGACACTTAACGGCGCATTGTTCACCTCAAATTTTGCCACGGCCATCAGTGGTACACGCTGGCCGGTTTGACTCAATACATAAACGTCGCGCAACGACTCTGGATCTTGTGCGTGGCGCGGAGCAACACCCATCACCACACGGTATTGATTGCGCTCGCCGTACATAATCGAAATCTGCCGCTGACTAAAAGAATTATTCAATACGGCAGAGATACTTGCCATCGGTACACCCAAGCGTTGCGCGGCATCACGATCGATCTGCAACGAGACTTGTCTGCCACGGTCTTCGACATCGGTATCCACATCCACCAGTTCGGACAGACCCGCAAGCGCTTGTTGCACCTTCGGCATCCACTCTTTCAAATCCTCAAGCTCGTTGGCCATCAGCGTATATTGAAACGCCGAGCTACTTTGTCGACCACCAATCCTAATATCCTGTTGTGCCATCAAAAATAAACGTGCACCCGGGATCCCTGCGAGCTGAGGCCGTAGCCGTGAGATGACCTCTCTGACTGAAATTTTTCGCTCGGCAAAGGGCTTCAGTTGCACGGCTAAAAAACTGCTATTGCTGCCACCTCGCCCGCTGGCGTAGGCCGTCACTGTGCTGATTGCCGGGTCGCGCAACAGCACCTGCCTGAAACGATCCAACTTGGGCTTCATCGACTCAAACGAGGTACCGTCATCGGTTGAAAAAAAACCTAACAGCATGCCGGTATCTTGCTGCGGAAAAAAGCCCTTTGGTACAACGCCATACAGATAAAAATTTAAACCCACCGTTGCCGCCAACAGCAACATCATTAAACGACCATGACGCAATGCCCAATGCAATGACCGCCCATAACCCTTCACTGTTAAATCAATGAGCGCTTGAATGCCGCGTGAAATAATATTGGGCCGTCGGTTCGAGGTCGCGTCTTTGGCAGGTCTCTTGAGCAAGTGCGCCGCCATCATCGGGGTCAGCGTCAACGACACCAACATTGAAATCAATATCGCCGCCGATAACGTCACCGCAAACTCACGAAACAACCGGCCTGGCAATCCGCCCATTAACAAGATCGGAATAAATACAGCAATCAGCGAGATGCTCATCGACAAGACCGTAAAGCCCACCTCTTTTGTCCCGCGTAAGGCCGCCCGTTGAATCGACTCACCGCGCTCGACGTGACGCATAATATTTTCAACCACAACGATCGCGTCATCGACCACAAACCCCGTCGCTACAATCAGCGCCATCAGCGACATGGTGTTTAGCGAGTAGCCGCACAAATACATCACGCCAAAGGTGCCGACTAACGACACCGGCACTGCAATCGTCGGAATAAAGGCGGCGCGTAAATTACGCAAGAACACCAAGACCACCATCATCACCAACGCAATGGCAATTAACAAGGTTTTTTCGGCCTCAAGCACAGAGGCCCGGATACTCGGGGTACGGTCTTGTGCAACCGACACCGTGACATCCGCCGGCAGCATGGCGCGCAACACCGGCAAATCTGCCCGAATCTGATCCACCGTCTGAATAATGTTGGCTTTTGCCTGGCTACGTACCAAGACCAAGACGGCTTGCTGGGTATTGAAATAGCCAATATTAAAAGTATCTTCAACCGAGTCTTCGACTTGCGCAACCTCTGACAAACGCAGGGGTGCGCCATTGCGCCAAGCCACAATAAGGGGGCGATAGTCTGCCGCCTTCCAAAGTTGATCGTTCGCCGTAATCTGCCAGCGATACGTGTCGTTTTCGAGTAGCCCTTTGGGTCGGGTAGAGTTTGCGCCAGCAATCGCCGTACGAACGGTTTCAAGCGATACACCCGCCTGCGCCAATGCATCGGGATCTAAATCAATGCGTACCGCCGGCAAGGTGCTTCCGCCAATCTGCACCTCGCCCACGCCCTCGACTTGCGAAAGCTTTTGCTGAACCGTCGTCGAAGCAATGTCATACAGCTGCCCCTGAGACAATGAGTCAGAGGTCAGGGCTAGCGTGAGGATCGGCGCAGAAGCTGGGTTCGCCTTGTTGTATGACGGGTTGCTGCGTAAACCACTTGGCATCATCGCGCGAGCGGCGTTGATTGCCCCCTGCACGTCTGTCGCTGCACTGTTGATGTCGCGACTCAAATCAAACTGCAGGGTAATCCGAGTTTGGCCCGTCGTGCTGCGCGACGTCATTTCAGACACGCCTGCAATCGTACCGAGCGAGCGCTCAAGCGGCGTTGCCACCGTCGCCGCCATCACTTCGGGGCTTGCACCGGGCATTTGCGCGCGTACGCCGATCACCGGAAACTCTATCTGCGGCAAGGGCGCAATCGGCAGCAAACTATGTGCGAGCCAACCCGCCAACACCACCCCAAGCCAAATCAAGATCGTGGCAACAGGGCGTACGATAAAAGGGCCAGACAGACTCATGACATACGATCGCTTGCGCTGACAGCGCTGCGGTGAGCAACAAACATACGGTCGAAGAACAAGTAGATGACGGGTGTCGTAAACAGCGTCAACACCTGACTCACGAGCAGGCCACCCACCATCACCCAGCCAAGAGGCTGCCGAAGTTCGGCGCCAGTACCAGTCGAGAGCATCAAAGGCACGGCGCCAAATAGCGCCGCCAAGGTTGTCATTAAGATGGGTCTAAACCGCAAGAGCGCAGCCTGTTCAATGGCTGCTCGCGCTGACATCTTGTGTTTACGCTCAGCTTCAAGCGCAAAGTCTATCATCATGATCGCATTTTTTTTCACGATGCCGATCAACAAAATAATCCCGATAATTCCGATCATGTCCAGATCGCGGCCCGTCAATGTTAGCGCCAACAACGCACCAATCGCGGCCGACGGTAAGGTCGATAAAATGGTCACCGGATGAATAAAGCTCTCGTACAAAATACCTAGCACGATATACATCGTGATCACGGCGGCCAAGATCAAAAATAGCGTGCTTGAAAGCGATGCCTCAAACGCACGCGCCGCCCCCTGAAACCGAGTCTGGATCCCCAACGGCATCGCGATATCTTGCCGAGATTGATTGACCGCAGCCACGGCCTCAGACAATGAGGCCCCGGGCGCCAAGTTAAAAGAAATCGTCACTGACGGAAACTGATCGAGTCGATTTAACACCAACGCAGAGCGCCCTTCGGTGACCGTCACCAAATTCGTCAAGGCAATTGGCTTACCGTCGGCCGTTTTGACATAAACCGACCCAATCGCCGACGGATCACGACGAAACTGGGGCGCGGTCTCGAGCACCACGCGGTACTGATTTGACTGGGTAAAGATCGTTGAGATTTGGCGCTGCCCAAACGCATCGTATAACGCGTCATCAATCGCCGCGGCCGAGATGCCCAAGCGCGCCGCTGCATCGCGATCAATCTGAAGAACGGTATTCAGCCCCTCGTTCTGCATATCATCAATGACATCAATCAGCGGCTTTTGCTTGCGCAGGTGATCGACAAGCACGGGCACCCACTGCGCCAACAGGGCTGGGTCGACACTTTCAAGAGTTAGTTGATATTGCGTACGACTCACGCGATCTTCAACGGTTAGATCCTGTACAGGCTGCAAATAAAACTGCAAACTCGGGACCGCACCCAAGCGCTTTTGCAAGCGTTCAATGATCACAGAGGCCTGATCATCCCTTTGATTGTGTGGGCGTAAGGCCACCTGCAGCCGACCTGTGTTTACTGTTTCATTTACCGCATCAACACCTACAAACGACGCGACCGTGGCAACATCAGGATCTTCAAGCAGAAGTTTGACGGCCTCTTGCTGACGCTGCGCCATCGCTGCAAACGCAAGATTTTGAGGTGCTTGCGTCACAATTTGGATAAGCCCCGTATCCTGAACCGGGAAAAACCCCTTTGGGATCGCCAAATAGAGCGCCGCCGTCAATAAAAAGGTACCCAGCGCAACGAATAGTGTCAGCGTTTGGTGATTCAGAACAACGCGTAACAAACGCCCATAGGCTGCGATCAGCACGTCTATTTTTTGGCTAAGGTAACGCGCCACGAGGCCGCCACTGTGCTGATCCCCCACGCGCAAGAAACGCGCACACATCATCGGGGTCAGTGTGAGCGAGATCAGTAACGACAACAAAATCGCCACCGCTAGCGTGATCGCAAACTCTCTGAAGAGTCGTCCCACCACCTCAGTCATGAAGAGCAAAGGGATCAGCACTGCAATCAAAGAGACCGTAAGTGAGACAAGCGTAAACCCAATTTGCGAGGCGCCTTTGAGCGCGGCTTGCATCGGTGTTTCGCCACGCTCGAGGTAGCGTGCGATGTTTTCAATCATCACGATCGCATCGTCAACCACAAAGCCTGTCGCAATCGTCAAGGCCATTAAGGTCAGATTGTTGATACTAAAACCCATCAGGTACATCACGCCAAATGTACCCACTAAAGATAGTGGCACGACGATGCTGGGAATTAAGGTCGCTGTCAGCGTGCGCAAAAATACGAAGGTCACCAAGACAACCAAACCAATCGCTAGCAAAAGTTCGGTCTGCACGTCACGCACCGACTCACGGATCGTCTGGGTACGATCCGACATCACCGTGACGTCAAGGTTGGCTGGCAACGCCACGCGTAGCTGAGGCAAGAGTTGTTGTATGCGATCGACTACCTCAATCACGTTGGCGCCAGGTTGACGCTGTACGTTGAGCAAAATTGCGGGCTCTGTACCAGCCCAGGCGGCGAGGCGCGCATCTTCAGCTTCGGTGACAGCAGTGGCAACATCCGAGAGTCGCAGTGGTGCGCCGTTGTTGTAGGACACCACTAAGTTCATATACTCAAGTGGATTTTTAAGCTGATCGTTGGCATTGATAGTGGTCGAGCGCACCGTACCATCCAGTGTCCCTTTGGGCTGATTGACATTGGCGCCCACGACCGCCGCGCGCACGTCCGCAAGCGTCAACCCGTACGCTGCTAACGCCTGTGGATTGGCCTGTATCCGCATCGAAGGCCGCTGCCCACCCGCTACGGTGACCAAGCCTACGCCGGCCACCTGAGCAATCTTCTGCGCCATACGGGTGTCGACTAAATCGCGAATCTGGGGCAAAGGTACAGTGGGCGACGTGACTGCCAAGGTCAACACCGCGGCGTCTGCCGGATTCACCTTGTTATAGACCGGGGGCGCTGGCAACTCGCGCGGTAATAAATTGCTCGCGGCGTTGATCGCAGCCTGCACCTGTTGTTCGGCGACATCCAGTGGCAACGACAAGGCAAACTGCAGCGTAATGACAGACGTGCCAGCGGCGCTGCTAGACGACATCTGTCTTAACCCGGGCATTTGCCCAAACTGTCGCTCAAGTGGCGAAGTTACGAGCGCGGCCATTACCTCGGGGCTCGCGCCGGGGTAGTAGGTGGTCGATTGAATCGTGGGATAGTCAACTTCGGGTAATGACGAGACCGGTAGCCAGCGATAGGCAATCAGCCCAGATAGAAATAACGCCACCATGGCGAGCGTGGTGGCAACTGGCCGAAGGATAAACGGCCGCGACAGGTTCACGGGCGAGACGGCGCCGTCGTGGTGCCTGGCCGACCAGCACCTTGATTGTTCGGTGCGCCCGCTGGGTTACGCCCACCCGCCGCGGGCGCACGCCCGCCCGCACCATCAGGGCCACCTACCACGCGCACTTTTGCGCCCGCGCGCAAACGATCTGTGCCTTCAAGCACCACGCGCTCATCAACTTTTACGCCCTCAAGGATGGCCACACGATCGCCACTGCGTGCACCCGTCTTCACCATGCGTAACGCCACGGTATCGTCGGGCAGAATCACATACACAAAAGCGCCTTGGTTGCCCTGTTGCAAAGCCCCTGTCGGGATGGTTAACGCGTCTTTCACGGTGTTGACCTTCATCCGCACGTTCACAAACTGATTTGGAAATAAGGCGTCAGTTTCGTTATTAAAGCGCGCCTTGAGTTTGACTGTTCCGGTGGCCACATCGATTTGATTATCAAGCGTCATCAACTCGCCCTGGGCCAGTCGCAGTTGATCGGCGCGATCGTACGCCTCGACCGCAAGGGTTTGCCCGGCAAGCAAAGGGCCGCGTACAGCCGGCAAATCATTTTCGGCCAGAGTGAACAAGACGGTAATAGGCTGCGTCTGCGTGATCACCACCAACCCAAGTGGGTCGTTCGCGTTGATCAGATTACCGGCATCGATCCGTCGCAAACCAAGACGGCCCGCGATCGGTGCGGTGATGCGGGTGTAGTCGAGTTGCAGTCGAGCATTATTGACAGCAGCGAGATCGCTTTTAAGTTGCCCTTCAAACTTACTGACCAGCGCCAGTTGAGTATCGAGCAGTTGTGGGGCAATCGAATCTTGTTTGCGTAACGTTTGATAGCGCTGCAAATCACGCTTGGCGTTTTGGTACTGGGATTCGTTTTGCTGTTGCAGACCCAGCGCTTGCTCAAGGGCCACTTCAAACGAGCGAGGGTCGATCTTTGCCAGCAACTGATCTTCTTTGACTTGCTCGCCTTCTTTGAACAAGACCTCGATCAACTCACCCTGCACGCGACTACGCACCGTCACGGTGTTAAATGCCGTGACCGTGCCAAGGCCGCGTAAATAAATATCTAAGTCTTGCACCCGCGCAACGTCCGTCTTAACCGGCACGGGCGGCACAAAGCCCGCCGGCGGTCCCTTCTTGGCAGTGGTAACAGCTGCAGGGATAAACCACCACACCGCGAACGCCACGACGACTGCACAGCCGATCCAGACGAGCGGCGACCTGATTAAGGAGCGCCTTGACAAACGTTCAAGCATTAGAGTTTCCAGGCGACCCTAGAGGGCGCAAAGGGTCATTTTGAAGGCGACATCTTGTGCCACAGCCTGTGGCCGTTGATCACCCTGTTGAGCCGAGTAACGGATCCAGACCATGTACTTATTCGCACTGATTTCAGGAAAGACGCCTGCCGACTCATCCACCCACACCCGCAAGAGTTGATACGTTTTACCTGCAAGCATTTGCTGATAGGCACCTTGGGGCGCCACTGCCTGGACCGGCTCATCAGAGTCGCGCAAGAGCCGCAACACAATTGCGATGCCGATATGTACTGGCATCAAGGTCGAAATCCAGCGCTGCAAGTCAGCTTGCCGCGCAGCGTCAGGCAAATTTTGCCAGGCGTGAAATGAAGGCATGTCAACCTGCGTCCCGCCACCCGGGACGACCAGTCGGCCACGCAAACTTGTGAGCCATTCGTTATCACGCAAGGATTGGCCTGTGCGACCACCCGCGTTTAAATTGGCAGCTGCTTTTTCAATTTCAGCCAACATGTTTGACAGCGTTTTAGTATCGACGCCGGGATGATCTTTGAGCCCACTGAGTACCGTACGCTGCCTTTCAAGATCTTGCAGCACGCTACCTTTGATATCGGTGCGTTCAGTTGCATCCAACAGATCAAACAAGGCCGAAAGCGCCACCTGATGCTGACGGGCATCGTTAAGGCCTGCAAAAAATATCATGCGATCAAATAACGACTCAAGACGCAGAAGCGTCCGAACCCGTTCGTTGAAAGGATATTCAAAAAGAATCAAGATATTTGCATCAAATGAATTTAAAGAAACACTCTACTGAGGCCTCGTATTTGAAGCCACTTTTGCTAGGTTACACCACCCTTGATGCAACACCAATACTTGTTTTTTCAGCGCCTCAAGCGAGACGGTCTTTGAGTTATCGATGACGTCATCTGCGACCGCCAATCGCTGCTCGCGCGTAGCCTGCGCTGCCAGGATTCTTTGAATCGTGACTAGCTCAATGCCGCTGCGCGCTTGCACCCGCTCGATTTGAGTTTCCTGGTCGCAATCCACGACGCACAACCGGTCGATTTGCTGGCGCCACCGACCCGACTCGACCAGCAGAGGCACCACAAACACGACGTACAACCCAACGGCTTGCTCGGCCTCTTGGCGTGCAGTCTGGCCAATCAAAGGGTGCAATATCGCCTCAAGTTCGGCCCGTCGCGCGGGCTCAGCAAACACGAGCTCGCGCATCCGGGCCCGGTTCAGCGCCCCAGAGGCCTCGATCACCTCGTCGCCAAAGGCTTTTTGAATCGGCTCAATCGCCCTGCCGCCCGCGGCGGTGAGCTGATGCGCAATCAGATCCGTATCGATCACCGACGCGCCTAAGTCTGCCAGCAGGTTTGCAACCTGCGTTTTGCCTGACCCAATGCCTCCGGTGAGACCCAATCTAAACATCGCCGTCACAGTTCACCTAACAAGCATGGCTATCAGAGCCTGAGATTAAAACCTATTTTGCGTACAAAATAGCACGAGGATCCCTCCCATCGCCAAATAGGGGCCGAAGGCCAGTGTTTCAGAGTGTTTCAGACGACCGGCTAACCAGCTCAAGCACGCTGCTAAACACCCAGTCAGTGAAGCGACCAACAGCGCCCAGGGCATCGCCTCCAGGCCCAACCAAGCCCCATTGGCAGCCGCCAATTTTAAGTCGCCAAAACCGATCCCATCCCGACCAGTGCAGCCGCGAAATGCCGCCCAAATGAGCCACAAGAGGCCATACCCGGCTGCGGCACCCGCCACGGCGTCGTCAAGCCCCACCCAACCACCCGATAAATGAAACAAAAGCCCTGCCCACAAAAGAGGTAGCGTCAACACATCGGGCAAAAGGCGGGTCTGGGCATCAATCCTCGCTAAAACCTGCAAAATAGCGCAATAAATTGCTGCGGCGACTGCAAACCATCCGATCCCCCAGTTTAATAGCGCCAAAGCGGGACTTAGGCATAATCCAGCACCCAATTGCCAGTCTAAACTTTCCTTGTGTTCGAGTCGCTTCGAGGTCAGATTCAGCTCACCCGGGTCGCTCGCGCCCCATTTCGCCAACAGGTGGTGGGGTAAGCGACGAGCAAGCGGAACTAATACCGTTGCACTCAGCGCGCCAACAGGCACCCCAACCAACAAGGCCGTTGTCAATCGCTCAAACATGAAATCTCCTTGAGAAGTGGCTGTGCATGGATGGTGCCAAATGCGTAGAATGCATAGAATCCTTGAAGTCTCTTGAATTAGGAAGTCTCGATCATGTTTCAACGCATAGGGCGATACGCCCCGCACGCTTTAAAGTTTCGGTCTCACTTCACTATTTTGTTGGTGGTGGGATTGGTCGGCTGTGCGCAAATGCAGCAGGCCGGCTACTACGACCCTGCGCCTGCCAGCACCACCACAGACGCTATTTCTCAAGGGGATGGCATCTATAACAACCAGACCTTGCGTGCCCCAAACCAAATACAACTCGTGCTGCAGCAACCGAGCACCCCCAGTAGACCGGTCGCTGCCGTGGCCCCCAGCCCGGTCGTCGTCGCCGCCGCTGGGCAAGCTGCGGGGGCCAACAACACCAGTGCAATGACTGAGTCAGCGGTGGCGTCGGCAGAAACCTTGCAATCAACGCTGATTCCAGAGCCACAAAGCTTTGCGGGCACCGTACCCTGCTTTCACCCAGACATGAAGTGTTCAGCACAACGTCTTACCATTACCTTGGCCCCGAATGGTCGTTGGCGCGCTCGTGCGGCTTACCTTGAACAGTCAAGCCAAAAAAGTGCCGTACAAACTGATCAAGGTTGCTGGCGTGCGTCTGCCCAAGCCGTGCCTCGTTTGGTATTACTGAATAATCAAGGCAATGTACGAGCCGAATTTGCCATGACTTCGAGCAATTCCCTACGTCTGATCTCAATGAACGGCGACTCAACGAACCTGACCTACAACTTGTCGCGTCAGCCTGACCTCGATGCCATCGATGAATTAAAGGGCAAGCCAGCACCCAACTGCCCGTAACCCGAACTCGCACACGATAGCGTTGCCTACCTAAGCGGCGCTCGGTCTAGCGTTTAGTCTGGTTCGTCAGGTTTATTCGCATGCGGATCAAGAGGTGAGCCTGGCTCGGGGCTGATGCAAACGCTGCGGGCCAACTGGGCAGCATTGCGCACCCCCATCTTGTAAAAAATGCGCGCCCGATGTGCTTCGACGGTGCGCATCGAAATGCCTAACTCGCTCGCAATTAATTTATTCGACTTACCCTCGGCAACCGGATGAATGACATCGCGCTCGCGCGCAGTCAGCACTTTCCAGCCAGCGCCTGCTCTGTTTTCTGAATATTTCATACCGCCTCCGTGTCAACACGAAGCGCAGTCTGTCACGTTTGATTACAGGCGAATAGCTGTCAAATCTGACAGGCGGATTAACCCTATCCTAGCGAAGATTGACTAAATCTCGAGATTATCAATCAGGCGGGTTGCGCCTAATTTTGCAGCAGCCAAGGCAACAAGGGGCTCACCGGCCGCCAGATCCTCAGGCGTGGGTTTATTGAGATCCCGTTGACGTCGAACCGCAATGTAATCCACTTCCCAGCCCCGGGCCTGCAATGCTGCGCAAGCCTCTTGACCGAGCTTGACCGCATCACGTTCACCGGCCTGCAGTCGCTGCTGAACAGCTTGCAATGCGGCATACAGCTGAGGCGCCTCGATGCGCTCGTGTGGTTGTAGATAGACGTTGCGCGACGATAGCGCCAGGCCATCCTCAGCACGAACCGTTTCATGCGCCAAAATTTCAACGGGCAACTGAAATTGGCGGCACATATTACGCACGACCATTAATTGCTGATAGTCTTTTTTTCCAAAGACCGCCACGCCAGGCTGAACGCACGAAAAAAGTTTTAAAACAACCGTGCTGACACCGCCAAAAAAACCGGGGCGGTGTTCACCTTCGAGGATATCTCCAAGCTCTTGTGGAGGCTGTACGCGATAATTTTGCGGCTCGGGATAAAGCTCACGCTCATCGGGCGCGAACAAAACATAAACATCACGATCGCGTTGAAGTTTTTTGATGTCATCTTGCAACGTGCGCGGGTATCTTTCAAAATCTTCGCCGGGTGCAAATTGCAAGCGATTGACAAAAATACTTGCCACAACGGGGTCGCCATGCTGGCGCGCCAACTTCATCAGTGCCAGATGACCTTCGTGCAGATTACCCATAGTGGGCACAAAGGCCACACGTAATTGCCCACGCAATTGGTCGCGCAGTTCTTGGATGGTATGAACAACCTTCAATTCTGATTCTCCGGGACTGAGCTAGCGCGACCTAAGCGGCAGCTGTGGTGTAGGCCAGTCGTACATAAATCGGGGCGTAAGGCTCAGCCTGAGTAATCTCAAGGAGCGTCTCGCGTGCAAGCTCAAGCAGCGCCAAAAAATGCACCACGATGACAGCGACCGGTGCGCCTTCGGCAATCCGTTCCATAAAGAGCGCGCCAAATTCAATGAAACGTACGCCATTGAGCCTGCGTAATATATGGGTCATGTGATCACGCACCGACAACTGCTCGCGAGTGATGTGATGATGCGCATTTAATTTGGCACGCTTCAAAATATCAATCCAGGCCTGGCGTAGATCTTCAACACTGACTTGAGGTAGCGCACGTTCGACGCGCAAATCCGCAAAACCTTGTGCACGTTGAAAATCACGACCCAGCTGTGGCAACGCATCGAGCTTTTGGGCCGCCAACTTCATTTGCTCGTATTCAAGCAAGCGGCGCACAAGCTCGGCGCGTGGATCTTCAGCCTCTTGCCCCGTATCGGTTTTTTTAACCGGCAACAACATGCGCGCTTTAATTTCGATCAGCATCGCCGCCATGAGCAGATATTCGGCAGCGAGCTCTAAATTGTGCATGCGAATCTGATCAACGTACGACAGATATTGTCGCGTCACCTCAGCCATCGGGATATCAAGCACATTAAAATTTTGCTTGCGTATCAAATAGAGCAGTAGATCAAGCGGGCCTTGAAACGTTTCAAGAAACACCTCAAGCGCATCGGGCGGAATATAAAGGTCTGTGGGCAGCGAAAACAGCGGCTCACCATACAGCCGCGCCAACGCGACGGCATCGATGACGTCGGGCGTTGTATCAATCGAAGGCGTTACGAGCGCATTCAGACTATCGCCTGAAACTTGAGTCGAAACCATGAAAACTAGTTATTTTGATATACGTAAGGGTTTTGGCGCACGCGCGCCTGCTTAAATCCTTCGACTAATTCAGGATCTTGGGGCTTATCCCACAAGCGGGCACGCCCATCGCGCTGACGTTGTTCAACGTCAGCATGCTTGTCTTTATAAGCTTGTAGAAATTGGGTAATTTCTGAAGTGTATTGATCAGCCATGGCGTTTTTGCAAAAAAATTAAATTGACGCTTAGTGTACTGTAGAGCCTGACCCGTGATTGTTAGTGCCTTGACCCCCCTAGATTAACAAGATGTCGACTGCCTCACCTGGCCTGCACCACCCCAAAACCGCATCCCCCCCTTCTCCAAACTCGGCCCAACCCGAGCGGATGCTGCCTTTTATCGTCGGTTGCGCCCTGTTAATGCAGATGCTCGACTCAACCGTGGTGACAACCGCCTTGCCCACCATGGCGGCCGACTTGAACTCGGATCCGGTTCGCCTGAACATTGCGATCACTTCATATTTGCTGGCGGTTGCGGTGTTTGTGCCCATTAGCGGTTGGGCGGCCGACCGCTATGGCGCTCGGCGCGTTTTTATTGCCGCGATCGCCCTGTTTACGCTGAGCTCTTTGACTTGCGCCCTATCGGCATCCCTCACCCAGCTTGTCTTATCGCGCATCGTGCAAGGGATCGGGGGCGCCATGATGGTTCCGGTTGGGCGCATTATTCTGCTACGCACCATTCCCAAGCATGAACTCCTCAAGGCGATGGCCTTTTTATCAATGCCCGCGCTGATCGGCCCGATGGCGGGCCCGCCTCTGGGGGGGCTGTTGGTGACTTACGCCTCGTGGCACTGGATTTTTTTAATTAATCTGCCAATCGGTATTTTGGGAATTTGGATGATTCTGCGTTTTGTTCGCGAATTACCCGATGACCAGCAATCTCATCCCCTGGACTGGCTTGGCTTTCTGCTCAGTGCGCTGTGTATGGCCACCCTGGTAGGTGGTTTCGAGTCTCTGGGGCAAGGTGGGCCTTCGCTCGAGATCTCTCTGGGGCTCATTGCCACAGGCCTCATTTCAGGGGCACTGTATTACTGGCACTCAAAACACCATGCCAATCCAATATTAGATTTATCTTTACTCAAGATTCATACGTTCAGGGTATCAACCGTTGCGGGCAATCTCTGCCGGTTTGGCGTAGGCGCAGTCCCGTACTTGCTCGCCTTAATGCTGCAGATTGGCTTTGGGCTCAGCGCCCTGTCAGCGGGCCTGATCACCTTTTCAGGGGCGATTGGTGCGATGGCCATGAAAATGGCCGCGCCGCGCATCCTTAACCGCTGGGGCTATCGACGTGTGCTCACCATCAACGCCGTATTCACCGGGCTCAGTCTGGGCTGTTGCGCATTGTTTACTGCCTCAACGCCTGCTGTCGTCATGATCGCTGTTTTACTGTTCGGCGGATTTTTTCGTTCATTGCAATTCACCGCGATCAATACACTGGCCTACGCGGACATTTCTCAAGCCAGCATGAGCCGTGCGAGCAGTTTTGCCGCGATTGGGCAACAACTTGGCGTGAGCCTGGGGGTGGGTGTCGCCGCTGAAGCCTTGCATCTGAGTATGTTATGGCGCGGCTCGACCACACTGATCGCGGCTGATGTTGTCGTGGGTTTTTTAGTCATCGGCGTGCTCTGTGCCTTGCCAAGTTTTGCTTTCTGGCGCTTGCCGCCTCAGGCCGGCGAAACGTTAAGGCAAAAATGACCCGCCTAGCGGTGAAGCGTCAATTGGCCTGAGCGCCCGAGAGCTTAACCACCTCTTGATATTTTGCACGCTCTTGCGCGACAAATGACGTAAATTGCGCAGCCGTCATCACGGCCGCTTCCGATCCCATAGTCTTTAAACGCTCTTTCACGTCAGGCTCAGACAACGCATTTGCATACGCAGCGTGCAACTTTTCAATGACCGCCGTGGGGGTACCTGCCGAGGTAAAGACACCGAACCAAGTCCCAATGTCAAAAGGCTGAACGCCCGCTTCTTGCATCGTTGGCAGTTCTGGTAACAAACCAGAACGCGCTTGCGTCGTCACAGCTAGTGCCTTCACTTTTTTTTCACGGATCAAATTTGCTGCAGCGGCCAGATTATCAAACATCAAATTCGACTGGCCTGAAAGTAACGCCAACTGCGCAGGCGCTGCGCCCTGGTAAGGGATATGCACCATATTGATATTGGCACGCGCACTCAAAAGCGCACCTGCCAAATGACCCGCGCTGCCCGAGCCACCCGAACCATAATTCAACTGCCCCGGATTTTTGCGCGCATACGCCACAAGCTCTTGAACGGTCTGAATATTATTTTTTTCGCCGAACTCGAGATTGATCAACAACACATTTGGCACAGAAGCCACCAGCGCAATCGGCGCAAAATCTTTGACCGAATCATACGGAATCGAAGCAAACAACCACGGATTAATGGCATGCGTTGCCACAGCACCCATCACCAGTGCGTAACCGTCTGGCTGGGCCTTGGCGATTAAGTCAGCACCAATGTTGCCACCCGCACCCGGTTTATTTTCAACCACAACAGCTTGACCCAGGCTGGCCTTCACCTTTTCAGCCAAGACACGCGCCATCACATCAAGAGGCCCACCTGGTGGATAAGGCACGATAAAGCGCAAGGGTTTCGCTGGAAACTCAGACGCGGTCGATGCGGGTTGCGCCATCGCGAAAGGCATTTGCAGCATCAACAATAAAAAAGCCAGCATGACACCCCCAAACAAACTTATTTGAGGGCGTTCTTTTCGTCTTAACATGATTGTCTCAGTGGATAATTTGACTCAGGAACAACTTGGTCCGATCGTTTTGTGGGTGATCGAAGAACGCATCAGGCGTATTTTGCTCAATGATCTCGCCCTGATCCATGAAGATCACGCGGTCGGCTACTTTGCGCGCGAAACCCATTTCATGGGTCACAACCAACATGGTCATGCCCGTATCTTCTGCGAGCGTCACCATCACATCAAGAACCTCTTTCACCATTTCAGGATCAAGCGCTGAGGTTGGCTCGTCAAACAGCATAACTTTAGGATCCATGCACAGTGAACGCGCAATCGCTACACGCTGTTGCTGCCCACCAGACAATTGCCCCGGAAACTTAAGTGCCTGCTCTGCAATGCGCACCCGCTCGAGGTATTTCATCGCACGCGCCTCGGCTTCAGCCTTAGGCGTTTTTAAGACCCAGATCGGCCCAAGCGTTAAGTTTTCGAGCACTGTCAAGTGCGGAAACAAGTTGAAATGCTGAAAGACCATACCAACGTCGCGACGAATCGCCTCAACATGTCGAATGTCGTTGGTGATTTCGGTGCCCTCGACCACGATACTTCCGTTCTGATGCTCTTCGAGGCGATTGATGCAGCGAATGAGCGTTGATTTGCCTGAGCCAGAAGGCCCACAGATCACAATGCGCTCACCTTGGGCGACCTCTAAATTGATGTTGCGCAACACGTGAAACTTACCAAACCACTTGTTGACATCTTTCATACTGATGATGGCATTCGCCATACACGATCTCCGGTAATAAGATGCGCCCGAGCGTTGACGACAAAGCTCTAACGCTGGTGCTCTGTGGCCAATCGTTTTTCGAGCGACTGACTGTATTTAGACATCGAATAGCAAAACACAAAATAGATAGCCGAAATAAAAACGTAGATTTCAATACTAAATCCGCGCCACGACTGATCAACCAACGCGGCTTTGGCCGCCTGCGTCAAATCATAAATACCAATGATCACAACCAACGAGGTATCTTTGAACAGCGCAATAAACAAGCCAACGAGTGGCGGAATGACAATCTTAAGCGCCTGAGGCAATACGATGAGCCGCATCTGCTGCCAATACGTCAACCCCAATGAATCTGCGCCTTCAAACTGACCTTTGGGAATCGCCTGTAATCCGCCTCTGATGGTTTCAGCCATATAGGCTGCCGCAAATAAAATAATTGCGACCTGTGCCCTTAATAATTTATCAATGGTCAGGCCTTCGGGTAAAAATAACGGCAGCATGACTGCCGACATAAACAGCAAGCTGATCAACGGTACCCCTCGGATCAACTCGATATAAACGATACAAATTGTTTTAATCGCCGGCATATTCGAGCGACGGCCAAGCGCCAACACGATACCCAACGGAAACGCAAAAGCAATCCCGAAGGTTGACAACATCAAGGTCAGGGGCAAGCCACCCCAACGACTATTTTCGACATAGGTCAGACCAAAAACGCCACCCCACATCAAGACGGCAGCGCCCACTAAAGCGATTGCCCAAAACAACAGCAATGAGAAGTTCCAAAAGCGACGCACACCACTCAAAATGATGACGCCAAGCATGAGCAACATCGCCAACAGGGGACGCCACTGCTCTTCATAGGGGTACACCCCAAAAAGAATCAAACGGTGTTTTTCAACGATGACCGACCAACAAGCACCCGTCACTTTGCGACACTCTTGTGCACTAGTCGCCGAGACCGTCGCGTTGAGTAAAAACCAGTCAACCAATCCAGGTACGAATGCAAACAGCAACCAGACGGACAGAATCGTCAGCAGGGTATTGAGCGGAGACGAAAACAGTTGAGTGCGCAGCCAATGCAAAACCGATGCGCCCGACCACGCGCTTGGTGCTTGTGTTTGACTTGCAACGTTAGTGGTAACACTCATGTTTATCTTTCAACCAACGCGATACGTTTGTTATACCAATTCATAAACAACGAAATGGATAAGCTGACAGTGAGGTAGGCCGCCATAATCATCAAAATACCTTCAATCGCTTGACCGGTTTGATTCAGCGTCGTGTTAATCACCGAGACCAAATCAGGATAGCCAATTGCCACCGCCAGTGAACTGTTTTTAGTGATATTCAGATACTGACTGGTCATGGGCGGAATAATCACACGCAAGGCCTGTGGCAGTACGACCAAGCGAAGCACGAGGCGATTTTTGATCCCCAAGGCCCCGGCGGCCTCCCATTGACCACGGTTCACTGACTGAATCCCGGAGCGCACAACTTCGGCAATAAACGCTGACGTATAGATCACTAAGCCAAATGTGAGCGCCGCAAACTCTGGGGTCAGCGTCATCCCACCGACGAAGTTAAATCCTTTCAGCGCTGGCACATCAAGCGAGAGAGGTGCGCCACTAAACCACCACAGCACGAGAGGCACCACAAACAATAAACCAACCACAACACGACCTAAGGCGAAGATCTGTCCGGTTTGCTCTTGGCGCTTACGCGCCCATCGACTTAAAATCACTGAGAACACAAGCGCGAGTAGTACGCCCCCCAATAACCATGCCAACCCATCGCCATGTACGGTCGGCATTTGTATGCCGCGGTTTGACACAAACACACCTGGCAACGGGGTGTAAGCGCGTCGAGGCCCCGGCATCGTTTCAATAATAATTGCGTACCAAAAAAACAATTGCAATAGCAGGGGGATGTTGCGCAGTACTTCGACATACACACTTGAAACTTTTCGAATCAACCAATTCTTTGATAACCGGGCGATACCCATCACGGTACCCAAAAGCGTCGCGAGTATGATCGCGACCAGCGCGACGCGCAGCGTGTTGAGCACGCCGACCGTAATCGCACGCTGGTAGGTATCCGCAGGGGTATAACTGATCGAGCTTTCGCCAATGGCAAAGCCCGCTTCACGCGCTAGAAAACCAAAGCCCGTTGTGATGTTTCGTACAGACAAGTTGTGCAGCGTGTTGTGCACCAAATACCAGCCGGCCCCAACAACGATCGCAACAGCAAGAATCTGATAGACGATCGCACGCACTGCCGGATCATTCCAGGACAGTCGTTTTTTCGGCCTAGATACCGAAAGATTTGTTTTCGAATTCATGGTGAATGCGAGTGCTCGCCAAGTTAGACCTTGGCGAGCACCGCAAACTACTCAACAATACAATTAACGAATTGGCCAGGCGTAAAGAATGCCGCCTTTCGTCCATAGCTGATTCAGGCCACGCTCAAGCCTCAAGGGCGTATTCTGACCGATGTTGCGCTCGAAACTTTCGCCATAGTTGCCGACAGCTTTGATCACGTTGTAGGCCCACTTCTCATCAACACCGAGGTTTTTACCCATCCCAGGTGTCACGCCTAAAATGCGCTGTACGTTGGGGTTGGTGCTTTTCAGCATCTCGTCGAGATTTTTTTGCGTAACGCCATACTCTTCGGCCTCGACCATCGCATTGAAGGTCCAGCGCACAACGTTAAACCACTGCTCATCACCTTGACGCACTAAGGGCCCAAGAGGCTCTTTTGAAAAATCTTCAGGCAGAATCACATAAAGATCCGGTTTTTCTTGCGATGAACGCGAAGAAGCCAAGCCAGACTTGTCCGTTGTGTAAGCATCGCAGCGGCCTGCAACGAAAGCACCGACCACCTCGTCAAGCTTTTCAATCACAACAGGCTTAAACGAGAGTTTGTTAGCCCGAAACCAGTCTGCCAGATTCAGCTCAGTCGTTGTACCGGGCTGTACGCAAATCGTGGCGCCATTGAGCTCTTTGGCACTTTTGATACCACTGTCCTTACGAACCATAATGCCCTGGCTGTCATAAAAGTTGACGGCAACACCAATCAAACCCAACGATGTGTCGCGCGTCATCGTCTGAGTCGTATTACGAACCAACACATCCACCTCACCAGACTGCAGCGCGGTAAAGCGTTGCTGCGCAGTCAAAGGTGTGACCTTAAATTTTGTTGGATCACCAAACATCGTGGTGGCAAAGGCTTTGCACATATCAATGTCAAGACCTGACCAAACACCTTTGCTATCTGGTGCAGCAAAGCCGACCAGACCTGTGTTGGTGCCGCATTGCACAAAACCCTTCTTTTTAATGCTATCAAAGGTCGCGCCAGCTTGAGCGACAGTACTGGCAGCCAAAAGCGCTGCGCCTACGGCAGCAAGTTTGAGAAAATTCATGGATAAATCTCCAAATCACGACTTTAGGGGGGGACGGCGGCCAAAAAGGCACGCTGCGAGAACGGATGCATGCGAGCGACAGATAGTAGCCGCACACTTAAAGTGACTGTATGGGGGAAATCCCTCGCCGTCAATCCCCAATCTCTTGCGCAGAGTTATGATTAGGGTCTAAAAAGCGATGAGCCATGATCGAATTTCAGCATGTTTTTAAGTCATACGGCCAGGGCCGTAGTATTTTGGCCGACCTGACCTTTAAGGTATCGGCCGGCGAGTTCGTTTACGTGGCCGGCCCCTCTGGGGCGGGTAAATCAACCCTACTGAAGCTGATTGGGGGGCTCGAGCCTCCTAGCCGTGGCTCGATTCAAGTCAACGGACACCGACTCGACCAGTTATCGAACAGAGCCCGGCCCTATTTAAGACGCGCAGTGGGCGTTATTTTGCAAGACACCCACCTGCTCTATGACCGCAGCGCGATTGACAACGTGCTACTACCGTTAGCGGTCACAGGCCTGGCGCCCAGCATCGCGCGGGCGCGGGCGCGCGCCGCCCTTGAAAAAGTAGGGCTTTCTTCAAAAGAAAATGTCCACCCAATTGAACTCTCTGGCGGCGAGCAGCAACGCCTTGCAATTGCGCGTGCAATCGTAAACCGCCCGGCCATTCTGATTGCTGACGAGCCCACTGCTAGTCTCGATATTGACACGGCTCGACGCATCATGTCTGTCTTCAAAGACTTTAACCGCGTGGGGGTCACGACCGTGATTGCTTCGCATGACGATGCCCTCATGGCTGAATATGCCACGCGCGCCTTCAAAATCGAACCAGGCAAATTTGCTGACTCTGCCGGTCAGCGAGCACCCACTTACACAACCGTTTCGAACCAAAAGCCACATTTGCACGCTGCAGCAGGTTTGCCTTCAGGTGAAACGTCCCGATGAGAAGCCTTTTACGCCAGCATCGCTACGCCTTGGCCGTCACCCTCAGACGGCTGACCGCCTCACCCATTTCATCGCTCACCAACCTCCTTGTGATCGCGTTGGCCCTGTCCTTGCCACTGCTAGGTGCATCGTTACTAGTATCGATGCAGCCGGTGGCGCGGCAAGTTTCTGTCACGCCCGAACTGACCATCTTTTTAAAGACGGATGCTTCTGGCACGGCGGCCGAACACCTCGCCGGCCGTATTCGCAAAGAGCACGCCGACCAGATAGCCGGCGTACGCGTCATCGCAAAGGACCGTGCGCTAACCGAGCTGCGTAACAATCCGGCCTGGGAACAAGCCTTGAAAGTCTTGCCTGGCAATCCACTTCCGGACGCCGTCGTCGCAAGCCTGACGCCCGGAGACCAACTGGCCGAGCGGGCAGAGGCCCTCGCGCAGACGTGGCGCAAATGGCCGGGGGTTGATCTGGTTCAACTTGACACGGCGTGGGTGCAGCGGCTTGAAGCCTTACTTCGCTTTGGACGCATTGGCCTGCTGCTGCTTGCGCTCAGCGTTGCCCTTGTGGTGCTCGCGACCGTGTTTAACACCGTGCGCATGCAAGCACTTTCGCAACGAGAAGAAATCGGTGTTGCGCGCTTAGTCGGTGCGACAGAATCGTTTGTGCGCAGGCCCTTTTTATATTTAGGTTCAGTCACCTGCAGTCTGGCTGCGCTGATTGGCATTGGGATTGCACGTCTGGCGCTGATCCCGTTAAACGACGCACTTGCAAGTCTGGCGCGTAGTTATGACGCTGAGTTTGCCCTCGCCTTACCTTCTACATGGATGCTCGGCGTTGCAGTGGTGTCGGTTGCCGTGCTAGGTGCCTTATCGGCCCGTTGGTCGGTACAGCGAAATACTCGGTTCTGACGGCTACGCCATCGTGCTGCCGCCGTTCACACCGATCGTTTGACCGGTGACGTAGCTTGAGAGTTCTTCGCTCGCCAAAAACAACAAGACCCCCGCACACTCATCGGGGCGACCCAAACGACCCATCGGGATCGATTTCTTTAATTTCGCTTGTAGGTCCTCCTTGTCTTTGACTGTGGCGCTTGCGTGTGCGACATGGATTGGGGTGTCAATCACACCCGGTGCCATCGCATTGACTCGAATCCCGTCGCGCACCACCTCACGCGCCAACCCCTTGGTATAGGTGGTGATATACGACTTCGATGCCGCATACAGTCCGGCGCCACGCGTGCCGCCGGTGTTGGCCGCCTGCGAGGTGATATTGATGATGCTGCCACCACCTTGCGTTCGCATGTGCGGAATCACTTCACGACACAGCACCATCATCGACCGCGCATTAAAGTGAAACACCTCGTCGATCGCCTCGTCACTCGCCTCAGACAAGGCGATCCGGCGCATCATGCCGCCCACATTATTAATCAGCACATCGATCCGTCCGAATCGTGCATGGACTGCAGCAACTAATTGCACGAGCTGGGCTGACTCCATCACATCGCAATGAAACGCTTCAGCACTTGAACCTGCCGCTTGAATTTTTGCAACGACCGCGAGCGCAGCCTGCTGTTGCGATCGATAGTGCACGGCCACGTTCGCACCCTGGCGACCAAAGGCCAGTGCCGCAGCCTCGCCAATGCCTGAACTGGCGCCCGTAATCAAGACCACTTTGTTTTTCAAATCATTCATTTAACTTCCTTCAGTCGTGCTCTGCCCGCTTCAAACAGCCAATTGGCACCAGGCGCGGCTTCAAACAAAGTCCGGGTGTAAGGGTGCGCGGGCGCTGCAAAAATATCGGCGGTACGACCCGTTTCAACAATCTCTCCTTGCGACATTACCGCAATGCGATCACAGACCTGCGCAGCGACCCGCAGGTCATGTGTAATAAATAACATCGCTAAATTCAATTGATCGCGCACCTCATCGAGCAAACTCAGCACTTGCGCTTGCACAGACACATCAAGCGCAGATACAGCCTCATCCGCAACCAAGATCTCGGGCTTCATTGCTAGCGATCTGGCAATACAAATCCGCTGTCGCTGACCGCCCGAAAACTCATGCGGAAATCGTTCGAGCATGCTTGGTTCAAGGCGCACAAGCTCCATCAACTCACTGGCACGCGTCCAGGCCTCTTTGCGCGACAGACCATAATTCATCGGTCCCTCGATAATCGAATCGCCTACGGTACGTCTCGGATTGAGCGAACGATAAGGATCTTGAAAAACAATTTGTACACACTGGCGCAAGGGCCGCATCTGTCGAGTCGACAGTGGTGCGATATTTTGCTGATGCTGAAAGATCGATCCGCTCGTGGTCGAAATCAGTTTTGCAATACAACGCGCGACCGTCGACTTACCTGACCCCGATTCACCTACGATGCCAAGCGTCTCGCCGCGACGCAATTCAAGCGAGACCTGATTGACCGCGGGAATCTTGCTATTAGGGTAGGTTTTAACCAAGCACTCTGTTCGCAAAATCGGCTCGCCTTGCGCAGCTTGCGCGCGCACCCGCGGGGTCATGCTCGGGACTGAACCGATGAGCATTCGGGTGTATTCGTGCGTCGGTCGCGCCAGCACCTGCTCTTTGTCACCAAACTCAACAAGTTCACCCTGACGCAAGACGGCCACCCGATCCGCGATCTCTGCCACCACCCCAAAATCATGGGTAATGAACAAGACACCCGTGCCATGCTCACGCTGCAACGTTCGGATCAACGCGAGTATTTGCGCCTGCGTGGTCACATCCAACGCTGTAGTGGGCTCATCCGCAATCAACAAAAGGGGCTCAAGCACTAGTGCCATCGCGATCATAATGCGTTGCCGCTGCCCGCCCGAAAGTTGATGCGGATATGAACGCAGCATCCGCTGCGGATCAACGAGCCCCACCTTTTGAATCATGTCCAGCACCCGCGCTTGTCGTGCGGTAGCCGTTAGTGCAGTGTGCGTACGCAAGACTTCGTCGATCTGTTCGCCACAGGCAAACACCGGGTTCAACGCCGTCATGGGCTCTTGAAAAATCATTGACATCGTGGTGCAACGCAATTGACGCAATCGGGCAGGCGACATCGTCAAGACATCTTCACCTTGCAACAAAATCTTGCCCGCTGTCGGTACCAACGCCTTCGCTTGTAAACCCATAATCGTATGGGCGATCGCAGATTTACCTGAACCTGATTCACCCACCAAACAGACAATCTCACCCGGCCTGACCGTCAAATCAACCCGTTCGACCGCATGGGCGCGATCTGCGCCGCGCGGCAGCGAAATCTCTAGGCCTTGCAACTCAAGCACCGGCTGGCTCATAGGCGTTTTCTCATGCGCGGGTCGAGCAGATCACGCAACCCGTCACCAAACAAATTAACCGCTAAAACCGTGACCGCTAGAAACACACCTGGAAAAAATATATTGTGGGGCAGCATGACAAACATCGCCCGACCTTCTGCCATGATGTTTCCCCACGTCGGCGTTTCTGGTGAAATGCCAACCCCTAAAAAGCTCAACACCGCCTCGACCAAAATCGCATGAGCGGCAATATAGGTCGTTTGAACAATCAAGGGCGCGATTGTGTTCGGCAAAATATGTCGCACCAACAACACATGCGTTGGTGTGCCGACCGCGATTGCAGATTCAACATAAGGCTCTTCGCGCACAGACAATACGACTGAACGTACCAATCTGACAACCCGTGGGATTTCGGTAATCGCAATAGCCAAGATCACCGTTGACAACCCGGCATTCAGCAAGGCCACCATCGAGAGCGCCAATAAAATTGCTGGGATGGCCATCAAACCATCCATCACTCGCATCACAACCGCATCCAGCCAGCGAAAATACCCCGCGAGCAAACCCAGTAACAAACCAATCACTGCGCTAATCATGGCCACGGTGGCGCCAATTAAGAGCGACACGCGCGCACCAAATACGACTCGACTATAGATGTCACGGCCCAGTGAATCCGTACCCATCAAATGTACGAATTTAAATTTGTTGCCGTCATCGTCGCGCAGGGTCGATTCGTATCCCGGCAGTTTATTGCGCACACTCGGATTGATTTCATCAGGACTCATCGTGTGTAAAAACGGCGCCAACAACCCGATCAGCAAAACACACAAGAGAATCAAAGCGCCAATCATCACACTCGGATTACGCAGAAGACTCTGCAGCGCCGTGGTTCGTGCGTGCGATTGGTTCTCGGCGTTCAATACCGTATCCTCGGATCGAACAAGGTGTAAGACAAATCAATCAATAAATTGATCATGACCGAGGTCAGAGAAAACAACAACACCAAAGCCTGCACAGTGGGAAAATCACGCGCCAAAACAGCGTCGACCGTCAGTCGACCCAAGCCCGGGATACTAAAAACACTTTCAGTCACCACTACACCGCCAATCAGCAAAGCGATGCCGATCCCAATCACAGTCACAATCGGCACAGCAGCGTTACGAAGCGCATGGCGCATTAAAACGATCTGATTGGTCAAGCCTTTTGCGTGCGCAGTACGAATGTAATCTTCACCCAACACTTCTTGAACGCTGGTGCGCGTGATGCGTGCAATCAGTGCACAATAAACCGCCGACAAAGCAAAACACGGCAGCAATATTTTTTGTAACCAGCCCCAAAACCCTTCAGAAATTCGTTGATACCCTTGGACCGGCAACCAGCTCAGTTCAATCGAAAACAACCACATGAAAAGATAGCCGACCACGAACACAGGGATTGAGAAGCCCATCACGGCAAGCCCCATCACGACCCGATCAATCCAGGTACCCGTGTAATACGCCGCTAGCACGCCAAGCGGCACGGCAATCAACACCGACAAAATAATGGTACACAATGCAAGGGATAGCGTGGGCTCAATACGATCGAGAATCAACTCACTGACTTGTTTTTTGAAGAAAAAAGATTCGCCTAGATTGCCCGTCGACACCTTGCTGAGCCAAGCACCAAACTGCACCAGCACAGGTTGGTCTAAACCAAGCTGGACTCGAATCTCTTGTATCTGCTCAGTCGTCGCATTATCGCCCGCGATGATGGCGGCCGGATCGGCAGCGCTCAGACGCAACATCAAAAACACAAGCACGACGACCATCACCATGACTGGCAAGGTCGCAACCACTCGCTTGGAAATATAGCGGAACACTGTCGATGAACCCGTTACTTTCCGGTCTTCGTGATATTCCAGAAAACTGGCGCCGGCGCCTCAATCACGCCACTCAAATTTTTACGCGCCACCATGGGCTGATACCATTGACCCAGTGGGATATAAACGGGATATTCAATCGCACGCAATTGCACCGCTTCGGTAAGTGCCTTTTGTTTAGTCAAGTCAGTTTCGCGTGAAAAATCACTGCGCAGTTTTTCGATCTGTGCATCGCAGGGCCAACCAAAGGTCGTCTTCTCGCAAGCGGCGTTTAAATAGCTGGACTCAAGCGGATTAAACACATTATTGGTAGACGTGATGGTGAGATTCCATCCCCCTTTTGCAATCGGATCCTTTTTAGTACGACGCACGACCACCGACTGCCAGTCCATTGACTGCATGTCGACTTTAAAGCCCGCTTTCTCAAGCAAGGATTTTGCAACAGGTGCTAAGTTGGCATAAACATGACGGTCGGTCGAATGCAACAACACGATAGGCGTTCCGTCATAGCCAGACTCTTTGACCAGTTCACGCGCTTTCTTAAAGTTCGACTCAAGCAAACCATCCATGCCGATTGTGGTGCCCAGTGGCGTACCGCAGAAGAACATAGATTTACATACTTTGTAATAGTCGGGATCGCCAATCACTGCCTTCAAAAAATCTTCCTGGTTGAAGGCATACCAAATCGCCTGACGCGCCTTAACATTATCAAAAGGCTTATTCAGAGAATTGAATCTAAACACGTACTGATTGCCCATTGAGCTCCAATCACTAAACTGGATGTTCGTATTCTTTTTTAGCATCGGCAACAGATCATGCGAGGGCTGCTCAATAATATCGATCTCGCCTGCCAATAAGGCATTGACCGCGGTTTGCTGATCCGCAATCGCCAACCACTCAACGCGATCAACCTTGACCACCTTGCCACCCGCCATGGCTGAGGGCGGCTCAGCACGCGGTTTATATTGCGCAAATTTTTCGTATACGACCTTGCTGCCCGGCTTCCATTCGTTGGTTTTAAACACGAAGGGTCCTGAGCCGACATATTCAGAAAGCTGCTCTTGCGGGCTTGTTTCTGCCACACGTTTTGGCATCATAAATGCCGTACCCGTTGGGCGACTCAAGCCAATCATCACTGCAGCTGAAGGCTCTTTTAAATTGATTTTGAAGGTTTTTTGATCAACTGCTGTAATGTCCTTTAAATAGGTCAGCATCTCTTGACCAACAACATCACGCGCAGCCCAACGCTTAATTGATGCGATGCAATCATCTGAGGTGACGGGCTTGCCGTCATGCCAAAGAAGACCTTCGCGTAAGGTCATCGTATAAACCGTCTTGTCTTCGCTCAGTTGATAGGTGTCAATCATTTGAGGCTGCACAGCACCTTGAGCATCCATCGCAAAAAGCGTGTCGTAAATCATGTAGCCATGATTGCGCGAGATGTACGCAGTGCTCCAGACCGGATCGACAATTTTTAAATCGGAATGCATGACTGCACGAACAATGGTCTGCGGCTGAGCCATTGCTGCGCCAGGCAAACAGACCGCGCTCAAGCCAGCAGTGACCATCGTTGCGGCCAGATAAGTGCTGCGTAGATTCTTCATGATCATGATGCCCATCTCCAAAACATTGCCAAGTTTTACAACACGCCTTGATCGATCAAGTCTTGTATTTCTGTCTCTGAATAACCGAGCATTTGTTTGAGTACGTGCACGTTGTCCTCGCCATAGCCGGGCGCACCACGATCAATCACTCCGCCCGCATACGCCGGAGTCGCACTCATTTTGACCGGAAACTCATTGACGGGCCAGCGACCAATCTTCGTGCCGGTCACCTCGGTTAGCCACTCAAGCTCTTTTAACTGCGGATCAGTGTCATAGCGGTCTGCCGCGGTCTGACATACGCCGGCAGGCACACCCGCTTGTTGTAAGCGCAGCATGCAAGCGCTGGCATCTTGCGTCGCTGCCCACGCACTGATTTTTTCATCGAGCGCATCTTGATTTTGCAAGCGCAAGGCTAAGGTACTAAAGCGCAAATCCCATTGCAGTTCGGTCAAGCCAGGTTCACGCACCAGTGCGTTCCACTCTGTCTCGTCAAAACAAGCGATCGCAAGCCAACGATCGTCGCCCGCGCAGCGATAGGCGCCATGGGGGGCCGCAGGTTTGTAGGGAGAGCGGTTGCCGTAACGGGCCCATTCACGGCCATTGGCTGACCAGTCAAGCACTGCCGTTGCGGTTTGATAAATCCCTGCCTCGCATTGCGAGGCATCAATCCATTGACCTTCGCCCGTGCGGTTACGGTGATAGACGGCACCTAATGTCGCCAGCGCAAAACCATAGGCGCCGATCCAGTCAAGATACGAGTAGCCCCAACCAGCTGGCATCGCGGGATCGGGGCGACCAGACATTTCGGTAGTGCCGGCAAACGAAGCCGCCACCGGGCCTACTGTTCTAAACCGGCCATACTTACCAATACCGCCCATACCGGATTGCTGTACGTAAATAATGTCTGACTTGATCGACTTCAAGACTTCGTAGCCTAAACCCAAGCGTTCAAGAACGCCTGGTGAAAAACCCTCTGCCACAATATCTGACTGACGCGCCAATTCTTTGGCGATTGCTAAACCCTTGGGGTGACGGATGTTCAACGACATCCCTCGCTTGCCCGCATTTTTGTTGTTGAACTGTCCGCCCATATCTGAGTCAGTCACGCCCTGCAGCGGTGCAGTCGCCACTTCTCGTGCAGCACGACCACCCACCGGAGACATCGCGGCCAATCTCGTGTCAGGATTTTCTTTCCATTCGACCTTGATACTTTCTGCACCCAACGCGGCCAGAATACGCGTACCTCCGGCAGATGCCAGAAACCAAGAGAAATCAAGAATTTTGATGCCCTGCAGGGCAAACGGTCGGCCACGTGCAGAAATATTTTGAACCGTCGGTCTGTATTTAAACGTTTTTGACTCTGCCTGCGCTTTAACTGCCTCAGCATTTTTTGCTGCGCCGGTCAGGGTACTGAGCTCAGCGTTGTGCTGCCCCAGCAAAGGCGCACGCTTGCCAGCCTGCCAAGCTGTCGCGGTGCTCAGCCATTTGCTAGTTGGGTAGCGCAAAGAACGACCCAACTCAGGATGATGGATATCGGTAAACGAATGACGCATCAGCCAATGCTCATCCAAGGCGTTTTCGTGCGGCTTACGCACCGGCGCCCAAAGCAAACCAGCGTCTTGCGCATCGCGCCAAGGCAAGTCCTTGTAGTCGTACGATCCCACAAAATCTCGGATCACTTCAAGCATACGAACCGTCTCGGCATCCATCCCCGCAGAACCTGGCGTGCTGCGGGCCTTCAAATCTGCCGTTGCGGCTGGGGCTTGCAAATCAGCCGCTTTGCCATAACGATCTAGAAAAGGTACGAGCTTGGCTTTATCGCGTGCCGATACACCCCACGTCATATTCCAGCGCTTGTCCTTCGTCGCACTCACGTTTGGAATGGGGGTGGGCTTTTCGACAGCGTGGCGTGCAGTCTGCCGATACAAAGGCGCACGACGCATCACCCACGACATCACATCGAGCTCAGTATTTTTTGCAACCGCCTCATGAACAGCACACGAGAGGTCTTGCCCTTCGCCTGTTGATTGACGCGTAATTAGAGCGGCAACAATTGCCGCGGTCATTTGTTCAGCAGCAATGTGGTACGCATGCCAAACCTGCGGGGCGACGGGTGGGTGCTCGTAGTGTCCGTCGGCGTTGCGGTCATAACCGCAACACATCATCACACCACCCAATGCCAGATGAATCAGATCCGAAGCTTTAAAGTCCTTCCAGGGTCCGGTATCACCAAACGGCGTGATGCGCCCCGTGATCAAGGTTGGAAACAATTTGTTCAATGATTGCGCCGGCTTGAGCTCAGTCAAGAACTGCCCACAGGTGCTATCTAAAAAAACATCGGCAGTGCCAAGCAGTTGCAAACAGGTAGCCTGGCCCTGCGCCGTATTTAGATCGAGCTGAACCGATTTTTTGCCGCGGTTATAGGCACAAAAGAAAATCGACCGTTCGGGATCGGGCTGATCACCCAGAAAAGGACCAATCTTGCGCGTGGGGCTTCCACCGATCGGCTCGATCTTGATGACCTCAGCACCGAGTCCGGCGAGCAGCAGGCCACAATACTCTCCAAGCTCATCGGCGACTTCAACGACGCGCAAGCCCGCAAGCATGCCAGGCTTATCTTGCGGGTTCGCAAATAACTCGGCGGCTACAAAAGACGACTGCGACATGACTATTCCTCTGCGTTGTCTCAATACGACCGGCACGCGTGTACGCGCCTGGCCACGATTCTATTTATTTTGCTTACTAGCATGATGCCCCACAAAATAGGTATCATGCAACAGCGCCGTGCATTTTGTGCCGGCACCGGCTACTGGTGCACCCAGACACCAACGCCCACACACCAAAGGATTATGCTTTGAACGAACTACGTGCGCTTAAAAATAAAATTGCGGTCGTCGGGGTGGGCAATACCGCCTACGGCGATTTCCCCTTAATCAGCGACTACGGCCTCGGGGCGCAGGCCTTTAAGTCTGCGATCTCAGATTGTGGACTTGCCAAAGATGAAATCGATGGCCTGCTCGTTTGCCGCGTTCCCTCCTATGTCCGCATGGGTGAAGTCCTGGGTTTGAATCCACGCTGGACCATGACCCTGCCCGGACACGGTCGGATGTCAGGCATGTCGATCATCGAGGCCATGCTGGCACTGGAAACCGGTGCAGCAAAATACGTCGCGTTGATATATACCAATATCGGACGCTCACGGCGCGTGAACTACGGCGGCGAAGACGCCTCAAGCTTCTGGAACCCCTGGGGGTTTACTTCTCCAGGTGCCGCACACGCCATGATGTTTCGGATGCATATGGCCAAGTACGGCACGACGACGCGTCAGCTTTCTGAGGTATCAGTCGCGTTTCGTAAACATGCCTTGCTGAACCCCAATGCAGTGATGAAAAAACCGATTACTTCTGATGATCATGCAAGCGCCAGACGCATCACCGAACCTCTAGGCCTGCTTGATTACTGCCTGATCAACGACGGTGCCGTCTGCATGATCTTAACCACTGCCGATCGCGCCAAAGACCTCGCTAAACCACCCGTACTGATTTCAGGTGTCGGCGCACGCGACGCCTTCGAGCGCAGCGCGATTTCAAATTTTGATCAAGAGTTTTGGTACAACGAAATCAAAGACGCTGGCACACAAGCCTTTGAAATGGCAGGCGTCACCCACGACGATGTCGATGCACTGATGTGCTACGACAACTTCAGCCCGACCGTACTGTTTAGCCTTGAAGGCCTAGGCTATTGCGACCAGGGCGAATCAGGCGCCTACGTGCAAGGCGGCACCCTGCAGCTTGGCAACAAACTCCCCACCAACACCGATGGTGGACACCTTTCAAACTCATACATGCAAGGCTGGGGCCTGAACGTCGAAGCCGTACGCCAAATCCGCGGCGAGTGCGGCGCCCGACAAGTCGCCGATTGCAACGTTGTGCAATACGTTGCCTCAACCCCCTGCACCCGCTCAATCATCTACACAAAAGGCTAAATCATGACGACCCAAACCTATGACAAGCCATTGCCGATTATTGACGAACTCAGCAAACCCTTCTGGGACCACGCGCTCGAGCATCGCTTGTCAGTACAAGCCTGCACACACTGCCGCCACCTACAGTTTCCACCCAGCCCCGTCTGCCCCAAATGCCTGTCAGACGAACAAGAGTGGCGAGTCGTCAGCGGCCAAGCCACCCTCTTATCCTGGGTCAAGTTTCACCGCGCCTATTGGGATGGCTTCATGCAAGACATCCCCTACGATGCCTGCCTGGTCCAACTCAAAGAAGGCCCCATCATGGTGAGCAACTTCAGCGGCCCCACTCCCGACAACGTTCACGTAGGCATGCCCCTAAAAGTAGTCTTCGAACACGTCACCCCAGAAGTAGCCCTATCCCGCTTCACCCCGGTATAAAGACAACCCCAGCACTTTGACCGACCCGAAGCCGCGTATTTTTTGCTCAGCAAAAAATCACCGGTTCGGGCTCGATCAAAGCGCGGGCGAAAGCAAAGGATCTAAACCATCCATAAAACGAAAACCCTCAAGCAGCCCGACTCCCCCCCGCCCCATCCACCAAAGCCTCAAACTCATTAAGCAACCGCACCCGCACCCCCTGCGCCCGCAGCAAAGCGGCTTCCTTCACATGCCCATATCCCCGAATCTCTTCAGGCACCCCAGCCACTTCAACAGCCTTCTCAAGAGACCCCCGCGAAAGCTTACCCAGCATGGCCAACACCGTCTCACGATATTCACCAATCAAAGCCCGCTCAGCACGCCTCTCAGCCGTATAGCCGAACACATCCATCCAGGTACCACGCAGACCCTTGAGCTTTGCCAGCAGCCTAAACGCGACCAACATACGCGGCCCAAACTTCGTTTTAATTAAATGCCCCTTGTCATCGCGCTTTGCAAACAAAGGCGGTGCGAGATGAAAGTGTACAGACCAGTCCCCTTCAAACTGCTCGCTCACACTACGCAAAAACTCACCGTCCGTATAAAGCCTCGCCACCTCATACTCATCTTTATATGCCATCAGCTTAAACAGATAGCGTGCGACCACCAACGCCAAGCGCTGCGTACCACAGGCCCGCATCTCAGCATCTGACACCGCATTCACAAATGACACATACTCTTCAGCATAAGCATCATTTTGATACTCACGCAAAAATGCTGCGCGATGTTCACGAAGCTGTTCAAACTCAGAGCCAGAGCGCTTAAACTCAACGATGGTCGCGCCATGCGGAGCCGGTTGACCAGTACGATGCGTCGACCCAAATACCCGAGCCAGCACCTCAGGCTCGTGAGCAACACGGCGTCCCCAAGTAAACGCTTCAAGATTCTTTTGAACCTGAACCGCATTTAAAACGATGGCTTGCTCAAGCGAGCGATGGTGCAAAGGAATCCAGCCCTTTTGATACGCGAATCCCATCAGCAACGGATTGGCATACACCGCATCGCCCAACAGTTTGACAGCAATCTCTGAGGCATCCACACTTTCAATTCGACCATCGCCACAGGCTTGCTCGAGCTCTTGACGCAACTCGCGCGCTGCAAGCGTCCAATTTGGATTGCTCACAAACGCAGCAGTAGGCGCAACATCCGCGTTTAACAACATACGCGTATGCCCAGGCCGCATCCGCGCCACCGCCTCCGCACTCGAACCCACCACTAGGTCAGCACCCAAGACCAAATCAGCCTGACCCATCGCAATGCGCGTATTCAAAATATGCGCTGCTGTTGGAGCAATGATCGCGTGCGAGAACACTGCACCACCCTTTTGCGCCAAACCGGCCATATCCAGAACCGAACCAGCCTTACCTTCAAGATGCGCTGCCATCCCGAGCAACTGACCAATGGTCACTACCCCTGTACCACCTACACCAGCAACAAAAATTCCGTACGACTGATCAAGTTGAATGAGCATTGGATCCGGCAAGGCATACGCTTGCACATCACTCGCCTCAAGCACCTTGGGTTTACGTAACTGTCCGCCTTCAACCGTCACCAAACTCGGGCAAAATCCCTTCAAACATGAAAAATCTTTATTGCAGCTCGATTGATTGATCACACGCTTACGACCGAGCTCAGTTTCAAGCGGCTCAATCGATAAACAGTTTGATTGCGTCGAACAATCACCACAGCCTTCGCATACACGCGGATTAATCACTACGCGACGTGCAGGATCAGGAAATGCATTACGTTTGCGACGACGCCGTTTTTCGGTTGCACAGGTTTGGTCGTAGATCAGCGCTGACGCACCAGGCCATTCACGAAGCTCTTTTTGAACACGATCAAGCTCATCGCGATGCACCACCGGCACGCCTGCTGGCAACCCCTCGATGTGCGCATATTTTTCAGGCTCATCGGTCACAATAATCAGTCGTTGCACGCCCTCAGCCAACACTTGAGCGGCCATCATCGGCACCGTTATTTGTCCGTCAACAGGCTGGCCACCCGTCATTGCGACCGCATCATTAAATAAAATTTTATAGGTGATGTTGACCTTGGCCGTGACCGCAGCACGAATCGCCAACAGGCCAGAATGAAAATAAGTGCCATCGCCCAAATTAACAAAAACATGGTTCTCAGTCGTGAATGGCGCTTGCCCAATCCAGGGCGCCCCTTCTCCACCCATTTGCGTAAACACGTGGGTGTTGCGATCCATCCACAATGCCATGTAGTGACAACCAATTCCGGCCATCGCGCGCGAACCTTCTGGTACGCGCGTCGAAGTGTTATGCGGGCAACCCGAACAAAACCAAGGTTT
>CALQNE010000004.1 GCA_943331855.1 Bordetella parapertussis | reverse complement strand
TTACCAACGGGCGTGCGGGTCGCCGCGACGATATAGGCATCTTGAAGGTTTTTCATCAGTCACTTCCTTTTTAATCTTTCTCTTAATTACGAACAGGTTTGCCGTTTTGCAGCAAGCCCATGACGCGTTCGATTGACTTGGGATGAGCAATCAATTCAATGAAGGCCTGACGCTCAAGTTTAAGCAACCATTCTTCAGTGACTAAGGTGCCTGCCTCAACGTCACCCCCAGTGATGACATCAATAATTTTTTTAGCGATAAAGCAGTCGTGCTCTGAAATAAAACCACCCTCGCGCATATTGACTAACTGCCCCATCACAGTTGCAGCCACCGAGCGACCCGCCACTGCAATCGGCGTTTGAACCGGAGGACGATAGCCCGCGTAATGCATGGCTTTAACTTGCGCCTGCGCTTGAGCCAGCAGCTCATACACGTTGGCGACAATAATGTCGTCAGCCTTTAAATAATCCATCTTGACGGCATCGTGTGCCGAAACCGATACCTTGGCCATCGCAGCATTTTCAAACGAAGCCGTGATGAAGTTCAAGAAGTTTGCAGCCTGCGGCGCTTGCCCGATTTTTTCAACACCACGCGCAGCGCGAATAGCGGCTTCTTTCAGCCCACCACCCGCAGGCAACAAGCCCACACCGATTTCAACTAAACCAATATAGCTTTCAAGCGTAGCTACACGTTTAGCAGACTGCAGCACCAACTCGCAACCACCGCCCAGGGCGATGCCCGAGACTGCGCAGACAACGGGCACTTGTGCGTATTTGACCCGCATCATCGTGTCTTGAAATAACTGCACAAAGGGCTCAACCCCTTTGGGGCCACCCTTCATCACCAAAGGCAAAGCCGCCTCAAGGTTTGCGCCCGCCGAGAATGGGCCACCGGGAGCACCCAATTGCAGGGAAGTCGGCTGCCAGATCACCACGCCTGCGTACTGCGCTTCCGCCACGGTGATCGCTTGCTGAATTCCGCTTAAGACGTCTGAACTAAAGGTGTTCATCTTCGAGCGAAACGACACAATCAATACCTGTGGCTGCGTTGCATCAACCCAAGCACGAAGATCTGTGTTTTCAAAGATCGTCTGACCTGCGCTGTGAGGATCTGCAGAGCCGTCACCCAACAAAGGTGCTCGAAATACCTGCTTTTGATAAACCGGTAAGTTTGACCTTGGCAAATACTTTTTTTGCTCGGCCGACCAAGAACCCTCAGGCGTATGTACGGCTTGACGCTCGGCCACCGGGCCTTTAAATACCCAATCTGGCAAAGGCGCACGACAAAGTGCCTTACCTTGCTCGATATCTTCTTTGACCCAGCCTGCAATTTGACTCCAACCCGCAGCTTGCCAGTCTTCGAAAGGACCATGCTCCCAACCATAGCCCCAGCGCATCGCAAAATCAATTTCGCGCGCTGAATCTGCGATCGATTCTAGATGCACGGCAATGTAATGAAAGATATCTCTAAAAATTGCCCATAAGAATTGCGCTTGCGGGTCATCTGTTTCGCGCAGCAAGGCAAACCGTTCGGCGACAGGTTTTTTAAGAATGCGATCAACAATCGGTGCAATCGTCGCGCTCGAGGGTTCGTACTCTTTTGTTTCGGGGTTCAACACCAAAACCGCCTTGCCTTCTTTTTTAAAGAAACCCGCCTTGGTTTTTTGTCCGAGCCGCCCCAGCGAAATCAACGAGGCCAGTATGGTTGGCACTTTGAATAGCTCAACGAAGGGGTCTTGCTTTAATCCGTTTTCCATTGTTCGGATCACGTTGGCTAGGGTGTCTAACCCCACGACATCGCTGGTGCGAAATGTCGCAGATTTTGCGCGACCAAGTTTGCTGCCAGTGATAGCATCGACCGCATCAAAACCTAACTTGTATTTCTCGGCCTCTGCAAATACCGCTAAGATCGCGAATACGCCAACACGGTTACCCACAAAGTTAGGTGTATCTTTGGCGCGGACCACACCCTTACCCATGGTCGAAGTCATAAAGGTTTCGAGCTGATCAAGAATGGCAGGATCAGTATCGGGCAAGGGGATGAGTTCAAGCAAATGCATATAACGTGGCGGATTAAAAAAATGCACGCCACAAAACCGCTTTTTCAAATCCCCAGAAAAGCCAGCAGATAACTCGGTGATAGACAGGCCCGAGGTGTTTGTTGCAAAAATTGCCTGTGGTGCAATATGCGGCGCTACTTTTTCATAAAGTGCGTGCTTCCAGTCCAGCCGCTCGGCAATAGCTTCGATCACCAAATCGCATTCTGCCAGCCTTGCCAAATCGTCATCGTAATTCGCAGCCTGTATTAAATCGGCAGTTGCCGTCAGTGCAAGCGGCGCTGGGCTTAGCTTCTTTAAGTTGTCGATGGCCTTGAGTGCGATCGCATTTTTGTTTTGTGGTTTGCCGTCAGTGGCCTCGGGTGCCGCCAAGTCGAACAAAATCACGGGCACACAGGTATTGACGCAATGAGCCGCGATTTGTGCGCCCATTACCCCCGCGCCTAACACCGCCACTTTACGGATAGGTCGATTGATTTGCATTAAAAAGATCCCCTATTACTGCAATAGATATTATGTTGAAGGTATTTAATTTTTTTTGCATTATTTTTAAAATAACGCGGCATCCAAACTCATCAAGCTAGAAGCACCCGCCCGAGCAAAACGAATTTGCGAAGCGGTTTCGGGTAACAGCCGAGCAAAATAAAAGCGTGCAGTCGCCAGTTTGGTCTCATAAAACGCATCCGTGCTTTTCTTGTTATCCAGCGCAACCCTCGCCATCCTGGCAAATAGGTAGGCATAGACCAGGTGGCCCAACACACGCAAATAAGGCACCGCTGCCGCCCCCACTTCGTTGTGATTTAGCATCGCTTTCAAGCCGATTTCTTTAGTTAGTTTTTCAACCTGGCCGGCTAACTCAGCCAAGGGATCGATAAATTCGGCCATCTCTTTACGGACCCCTTCTTTTTCAATGAAGTCCTCAATAATTTTGCCAAACTTTTTCAGTTTAGAGCCCATATCTGAAAGCACTTTGCGGCCGAGCAGATCTAGTGACTGAATGGTATTGGTCCCTTCGTAAATCATATTAATGCGCGAATCACGCACAAACTGTTCCATCCCCCAATCCGCGATATAACCGTGTCCACCAAAAACTTGCAAGCCTTCGCTCGTCGAGGCAAAGGCATTGTCTGTAATAAAGGCTTTTACGATGGGTGTCAGCAACGTCACAAGATCAGCATTGGCCTCACGCGCGCTTGGATCAGGATGATTTTGTTCGATATCAATCATGAGCGCGACCCAGTACGCAAAGGCGCGCGCACCCTCAGCATAGGCGCGCTGGGTCAACAGCATGCGACGCACATCTGGATGAACAATAATCGGGTCCGCCACTTTGTCAGGCGCTTGAGCACCTTTTAAACTACGCATTTGCAAACGCTCTTTCGCGTAAGCCGCTGAGTTTTGATAGGCGACCTCAGTTAAACCGACACTTTGCATCCCAACCCCAAGGCGCGCGGCATTCATCATGATGAACATCGCGCGTAATCCTTTATGAGGTTCACCTACAAGGGTACCGCGCGCACCATCAAAATTCATCACGCAGGTCGCGTTACCGTGAATGCCCATCTTGTCTTCAAGTGAACCACAACTGAGCGTATTTTTATTTTGCGCACTGATGTCACCCTGTTCATTGGGCAAATATTTTGGCACCACAAACAACGAGATCCCTTTTGTACCGGTCGGTGCATCGGGTAAACGGGCCAATACCAGGTGGATAATGTTTTGACCCAAGTCATGCTCGCCACTTGAGATAAATATTTTTGTTCCGGTGATGGCATACGTACCATCGCTTTGCGGTTCAGCCTTTGTTTTTAAGAGCCCCAGGTCTGTTCCGCAGTGGGGTTCGGTCAAGCACATGGTGCCAAGCCATTCACCTGAAACCAGTTTTTTTAAATACAGCGATTTTTGCTCGGGCGTCCCATGTGCTTTCAAACATTCATACGCACCGTGCGACAAGCCTGGATACATGGTCCACGCTTGATTGGCCGAATTCAGCATTTCGTATAAAGCTGTGTTGAGTAAAACCGGCAAGCCTTGGCCATCATATTCGGGGCTGCAGGCTAAAGCAGGCCAGCCTGCTTGCACATACTGCTCATAGGCCTCTTTAAACCCAGCAGGCGTAGTGACTGCGCCATTATCGTGGCGTGTGCAGCCTTGTTTATCGCCGATTTGATTCAAAGGCTGGACGACCTCTTTTGCAAATTTGGCGGCTTGCTCAAGAATTTGCTGAATCGTATCTTGATCGATCTCTTGATGCGCAGGCAATGATTTAAAGACTTCTTGGACATTTAAAACTTCATGCATCACAAAATGCATATCTCGCAGAGGTGCGTTGTAACTAGGCACGTGAACTCCTGTTTTGATCAATGACGTGTTGGATAGATTGCGTCGCAATCTCGACGCTTTTTGAAATTTTTAAAAATCGAACATCGTGATGCAAGCCTTGCACGTAGCTATAAATTTGAAAGAGCATGACTTCAGGCTCACACTCTTTTTTTAGATCGCCGACTTCGATTGCCTGCTCAATTGCACGCCGCAGCGCGGCACGCCAAATTTCTACACTATGCACGAGTTCGTCGCGTACCGGGCCAGCGCGATCATCAAACTCGACAGCTCCGGAAATAAAAATACACCCAGCGCTCAATTCTTGAATGCTCGTTTGCATCCATAGATTAATCATTTTCTGAAGACGGGGCAGCCCCTTGGGCTCGCGCAAAGCGGGTTCAAACACCCACGACTCAAACCGCCGGTAATACTCTCGCACAACAGCAAGCTGTAACTCTTCGCGCGATCCAAAGTGCGCAAAGACTCCACTTTTACTCATCGCAAGCACTTCGGCCAGGTGCCCCACAGTCAAGCCCTCAAGCCCTTGGTGGCTTGCGATCTGTAAAGCGCGATCAACAATCATGGCCTTTGTGAGCGCACCCTTTGACCGGGCTGCGTGCGTCTGCTGCATCGTCTGGATCGCTGGTGCTTGCACGAGTTTCATTCGGATTGATATCAATAATCTCTATTATTTCGAATAATAATAGCACGACCGTTCGTATTTTTTATAATAACAAGTCTTTTGTCCATTAGTTAAAACGCTAATGGTATTAACCGAGTGCCGCCGACTATTATTGGTACAGAGTCGCCACGACCAAAGATAGCAAGGCTAGATGACAACTATGACGCAAATAACATCACCCACCAAGCCTTGGCTCAGACACTACCCTGCGGGCGTACCTGAAAATATTGATATTTCTGCGTACGGCTCATTGGTTGACTTATTTGAGGGTGCATTTCGACGTTTCGCCGACCGCAAAGCCTACCTGTGTATGGGCAAAGCGCTCACCTTTGCGCAGCTTGATGTGCAGTCTCAGTACTTTGCCAATTACCTGCAGACGCTCGGGCTAGAGCCAGGTGCTCGGGTGGCTATCATGCTGCCTAACATCTTGCAGTTTCCAATTGCCATGCTGGGCACCTTGCGGGCGGGCTACGTAGTCGTCAACACAAACCCCCTTTACACCGCCCGCGAACTTGAACATCAACTGAACGACAGCGGGGCAAGCGTTTTAATCACACTTGAAAATTTTGCGCACGTTTTTGAGAGTCTGCAAGGTAAGACACCAGTCAAACAGGTCATTGTGACCAGCCTAGGCGAGCAACTTGGACTCAAAGGAAAAATCGTCGACTTTGTCGTGCGCCACGTTAAAAAACTGGTGCCGCAGTGGAACCTGCCCGGCCATGCCACGTTTGCGCAAACAATTAAAACTGGCAGTAAACACCCCGCACGGCAAGTGAACTTGACGCAAGACAGCGTGGCATTCTTGCAGTACACGGGCGGCACGACTGGAGTCTCTAAGGGCGCGGTCCTGCTACATCGAAACATTTTGGCGAATGTTGAGCAAGTAGATGTCTGGCTGGCGCCCGCCTTGCATCGCCGCCCGATCGAGCAGTTGGTATTCTTGTGTGCGTTGCCCCTGTACCACATCTTTGCGCTGACCTCGTGCGCGCTGGTCGGCCTTCGCGAGGGCGGTTTAAATATTCTGGTCCCAAACCCCAAAGACCTGCCTGGCCTCATCAAACTTTTAGACCAACACCCTGACCTGCATATTTTCCCTGGGGTGAACACATTGTTCAACGCCCTGACGCACCACCCCGCCTTTGCCAAGATTCAATTGCCAAACTTGCTGGTGAGCATTGGCGGTGGCATGGCGGTTCAAAAAACAGTCGCGGATCGTTGGCAGCAATTAACTGGCACCCCCATTGTTGAGGGCTATGGGCTCTCTGAGACTTCGCCCGTCGCCTGCGTCAACCCCACCACAATCGAACACTACACCGGAACCATCGGTCTACCTGTGCCCAGTACCGACATCCAAATCCTGGATGATGAAGGTCAATCGGTACCACTGGGCTCACCCGGAGAAATCGCAATACGCGGACCACAGGTCATGGCGGGCTATTGGAACAGGCCAGAAGAAACAGCCAAGGTCATGACCGCTGACGGTTTCTTTAAGACCGGTGATATCGGTTTTATGGATCAAGATGGTTACGTCAAAATCATCGACCGCAAGAAAGACATGATCGTCATCTCAGGCTTCAAAGTCTTTCCTAATGAACTTGAGGAGGTGATCTCTCGTCTGCCGGGCGTCTTAGAATGCGCCGTCATTGGCGTGCCCGATGAGCATACTGGAGAGGCCGTCAAATTGTTTGTCGTGAGAAAGGATCCGGCCCTCACTGAGCAGCAGATTCAAGCCTATTGCAAAGAGCAGTTCACCAATTACAAACGCCCCAAACAAATTGTGTTCAGAAGTGAATTACCCAAATCAAACGTGGGTAAGATTTTAAGACGCGAACTCAGAGATCTAAATTAAGCAAGCGTACCGTCAGGCAAGCGATAGCAGTAGTCTGCAATATCGCCTGGTCGGGTATACCAAACCATATCCTTTTTAGGATGCTCAGCGCAATGCTTGAGCGCTCGACGCAGATGGCCCATCCTGAAGGGCTGACCCACCACGAAAGTATGTAACGCAATTGGGCAGACAAGTGCTTGCTTTTCACTTTGCAGCAACATCTCTTCAAATTGTTCAACAATCATGTCACCAAACTCAGCCGCCGATTTATTTCTAAAGACGATGGCTGGCGAATCATTGACTTCGATCGGATAGGGCACAGACAAAATTTTTCCTGCTCGTGTCTTCATCCAGATCGGCTGATCATCGCAGGGCCAGTCCAGTAAATATTTATAGCCCGCTTCTTGTAAAAGATCAGGCGACAAATTGGTTTCATATAGCCAGGGGCTCATCCACCCTGTCGGTGACTTACCTTCATTTCGCGTGATCGCATCAGTCGCCTCAGCCAGCCAGCGGGCCTCATCGGCCTCCCACATCCCCGAGTGTCGCTCAGAGTTCGTGCGTCCGTGCCCAATGATTTCGTCACCACGTTTACGGATGCGCTCAAACATCTGAGGATGGGCATCGTACAAAAAGGTGTTCACGTTATGGCACGCGGGCAGACCCAGCTCATCCATTAAATCCAGCATGCGCGACAGACCAACTCGATTGCCGTAATCGCGCCACGCATAGCTGCGGTGATTCGGCGCAGGGTTTGCCAAACCGACATCCGAGCCCATGCCCGCACCAAAAGCAAAATATTCGAGATTAAAACAAACATAAAACGCTAAGCGCTTGCCCTCAGGCCAACTAAAGTCTTGGCGCTGGTCAATCATCGAGTAGGGATAACGGTTATGCGTCGGCAGGGGCGAATTGGGTTTCATCAAAAGCCTCGTCTATGAAATTGATTGGCGCACAGTCGCGAGCCAGGGGCGCTAGACCTAGTTTAGCGAGCGCGAGAAATCCGCACTTCGGCACCGCGTCGCTTGACCTCGAGGCCTTCGCTTGGCGCAATGCGTAAGCCCTCAAGCCCTTTGATATAGCTTGAACCCTGCATCTGCATCACACGAATTTTGTTTCGCATGACCACTGGATTATGAACAGGCATCCCAAACATCCAAACTTCATCCAGGATGCGAGCAGAGTTGAACTCGCCTGTATGTTTGGCGGTCGGTCCCAAGCACAGCATATGCCCTTCACGACCAAAGGCCGGTATCGTTCCGAGTCCGCAAGAGATTGTCCAAACAGTGCCGCCCTCATAGCGCCAGCCCGTATTTAAGTCCCACCAGGCCTCGCCTTTAGGCAGATAAACTTTAAGTTCGGTGCCAGATTGCATCGCAGGCGCCACCAACACGGCGGGGCCCAACATATATTGCGTATCCCAGCGTTGCGCCTCGGCATCTGCAGGAAAAGACATTGCCATCGAACGCTGCACCGGCAAGCCCGTACGCGCAGCGTCTTCAATCGCACCTAACACGTAAGGGATTAAACGATAGCGCCACTGCAACCAAGTTTGAATATGCGCGCGCGTGGCCTCATCAAAACTCGTCGGAATCAGTTTGGAATTGGACTGGAATGCGAAGTTAGCCGAAAAAACCGCCATCCCGAGCCAGCGCAAATATAGCTCGGGGGTCATCTCATCGGTGGGTGCCTGAGCATTGCCCAAGGCATGCATTTGTACCGGCACGCCACTGGCACCAATCGACAATGCCGTACGCAAGGTGTGCTGAAGGCCGGCCCAAGTATTTGGAACGCGCGGTGCACTCTGCCAAAGCAGGCGCTGGGCACCCGCAAACAAATCTGAGCTAAACACCACACCCTCTGGTGGCACACGGTGGCCTGCAGCGGCTTCAAACAACGCACGCCGAGCCAACGCGGGATAAATTGAGCGTAATACTGCGCCGGTTTCACCACCGCGCGCGACTACCGTGTCAGGAATATCAAACTGCACATCACAGGCTGTTGCACCGACACCGTCTTCAGCAAGATGTCGATGGCGCTCTGACCACATATTCAAGACATCACGATGCGTCAGATCTAACAGACCAAAAGGTTTGCCACCCGTCGCAGCAACGCCTTCAAAAACATGTGCGTCGCCGGCTTCGTTTGCAAGCAACCAGCCGCGGTCTTCGAGTTCGGTGAAATTGGTTGTCCCCGCAATGGAAGCCGGTATCGTGTGCAAGCAAAGATGGACAGCATGTTTGCCAAAGACACCGATCACTTGTTTAGGGTCAGGAAACCGAGCGTGATCCCAGTCAGGGAGCAACTTCGAGTCTTGGTAAGTCCAGGCGGCAGGCGGCAACATCAGCACACCATCAACCGACACCTGCTGGGCACGAAAGTCAGCGATCATCTCAGCAGTTTGAGTCGCGCTATGATCTTGGGGCTGTTCAACCCAGACGCCCATCGTCCATAGCGCAGGTTGGCCGGCACGTCCGGTCAGTTGCGTATATTGATTGAGGATTTCAGCAGGCTCACCAGCAAACAGAAAAAAATCAAGCGTTGTATCTTCGAGCGCAATCGCATACTCATTTGCGTTTTCGGCACCGAGGTCATGCTCAACCCGACCGAGAGAGTTGATGTACACACCCCAACCGCTCGGACTCCAGGCCAAAGGTAGCGCGCGATGTTCAGGGTCGTCCGACAACACAGTTTCACCACGACGATCAAGATCGCCGTGCGTTTCACCTAGGCCAAATATTTTTTCTTGCGAATTGAGTTCGAAACCAAGTGTCCAGAAATTTTCTGCACCTTGAATACCTGCTTCAGATAAGACCAGCAGGTTCTTACCCTGACGCTTCAAAACCAATTGAAACGGATGCGATTGCAGCTCAAGGGTTGAGTCCCCTTGCGTCAGTTGCCAGCCTTTGCTTTCACCCGTTAACGGCTCAAGCACCGACTCGCCAATCGCCTCAGGTCGTGCGAGTAGCACCTCAGCATGGGCGCGGCCACGGCCACCAGGCAAAATGTCCGTCGCGAGCGCCTCGGGGCGCCCACAGCGAATTCTGTACACGCCAGGCGCATGCGGCTCGACGGCGAGTCGAAACCCACCGCCCACGTCAAAGCTCGCCTTAGTCGGCAGCGTATCGAGCAGCTTGAGGGTGTCTAGGTACATTAATTTAGCGCGAAGGTTTAAGCGACCAAAGGCGCTATTCTGACGGATTTAGCCACTTTAATAAACTCAAACCGTATAAATTCGGATTAATCTTATATTCAAGCGGGCGGGTAGGGCTAAAAATTAAGTCTGTAGTGACTGACTTGCTACCTTTGATGAATTATTAAAATTGCTCTTTATTCATCAAAAAACTACTAATTTTGACTAATTCTTGCAATTATATCGTTTTCTAGTGGCATAGGCTCGCCAGTTAGGGTCGCTGCGATGAGGTCGCCGGCCAAACTCGCCCAGGTCAGCCCCCGAGAAGCAAAGCCCGTTGCGAGCCACAGTCCCGGCCAATCCTGCACCGGCCCCACCACCGGGAACCGATCGGGCACGACCGCTCGTTGCCCAACCCAGCCCTTCAAGGTGCCTTGTTCCTCTGCGCTAAGCTCCAGAGGCTGGCCCAACAAGCTGGCAACACGCACCAGGTTTTCTTGTCGACCCGCCACCGTCGTCCCTCCAGAATGGCCCTCAGTGAGGTAACTGCTGCCAAGCACACACTGGCCTTGTATCGCCGGCAGAATATAGCCATCCCCGGACACAATGCAGCGTGGCCCACCGGCAAGCATTGTCTGAGCCAAATAGGTCAGCTCACCCCCCAAGCCATACATCGCCGCTAAACGCGAACCCGCCCGCAGCAAACCGCTCGCTTCAAATACCTGTTGCGTGGCCAAACCGCCTGCCAACACCACCTGCGGTGCCTGGGCAATTACCTTCCCTGAACGATCTCGAAGACGCCATTGCTGACCGTACGACTCGACCCGTGCAACCTGCGCAGTCATCCGTTGTACGCCCTCTGTCTGCGCGAGTCGGTCTAACAACGCTTCAGGCCGCACACGTCGCGCCGTGGGAAAATAAAAGCCACCCCGCCCAAGCGTCATCCCGGCCAACGCACTTGCTTGTCCCGCATCCACGAACTGCAACCATTGCTGCGGAAAGGCCAACTCCTCGACGATTCTTTTTAAATCAACAATGCGCCCGCTCGCGCGCTGCAACTGGATTGCACCGCAAGCCAGCACAATTGAGTCCGGCACCTGTGCCCAGCGGGCCTGCGCGCGCAAACTCCCCGCGCGCGACAAGCGTGCGTACTGATCGTCATCACGCGAAACCACCGGCGTGAGCGCCGCAGCAAGATGCCCGTGCTGTCCACCGCCAAGCTCTGACGCAGCATCCAGTACCGTTACCTCCCACCCCCTAAGCGCCATCGCCTGCGCTACGTGCATACCTGCAAATCCGCCCCCCACCACAATCATCCGTTGTGGTCCAGCGCTTAAGCCACGCGAACCGTCATGCGCCTCTTGAGGGCAAGCCCTCGGTGATACGCGCGCGCTTAAAAAAACGACTGGCTTTAGCGCACTCGACGGATCCACTTTCGACTGACTCACTGATCCTTCGCTCTGCAGCACGGCTTGCGCATGAAAGGTCAAATGACTTTCTAGCCCAGCAGGCCAAACAGGTGTTGCCGTCAACGTCAGTAGCGCCGCGTTTTTCTTGATCAAACGACTCAACGCTGCCGCCAAAGCGGTCTGTTGTTGCGATGGTGCGGCCAACACGTCAGATGAAAGAATGACGGCATCGGCCGATAGACTGAGGCGCGGCAAAAGTACGGGCACCGACCCCACCGCCAAGGTCAAGGTCACACGCAATGATTCGAACTCAAGCCGGTGCACCCCTGGCAGACATAACGGCCATTGCTCGACCAGCTGCCTGGCAAGGTCATGCAATTTGCTTGGCAAACCACTCAGCAATTGCGCGCGCAAGGCGTCGCGAGAGGGTAGCGTTGGCACGACGAGCACCCCATGCAGTCTTGCACAGCGCCCCGGCTCACGTCGCCACCGATCCCATAGGCTCACAAACCGCGCACCATACTCATCCGCCAGATCAAGCAAGGTATAAGACGAACGGCCCGCCCAGACCTCAGGGACGCCTAATTGTTTGAAGGATTGCTCCCGCTGCGCGACGTCGATCACATTCGGCTCGCGAACCAGCGCAAAAGACTGGCCTCGTAAAATATTGAAGAGGTTTGCGTGTTCATGTTGGGTAGACCGTTTATTTGATGTTACCCGTTGAGACAATCCTCCAACATCATTTATGGCATTGCCTGCCCGCAAGTCGATCAAATAGCCTCAAATACGCCTCATCGATCGGGGATTCGGGGTAGTATCTCGGTCAGTGGCTCCGGTCACCCCTTAAACGCCACAATACTCATGGTATGTCTCAGCCTAATCTCGCAAGTGCCTCGCCCTGGCGCGACAAAATAAATGGCGTGCTGTTTGTCGGTTTATTAGCAGCTGCCGTCGTACAGTTAGCCGCAGTCCCCTCGATCAAAACACTGGGCTTTAGCCCTTTAGTGATTGGCATTGTCTGTGGCATGCTTTATGGCAACTTCTTGCGAGGCACCATGCCCGCCGAATGGGGCGTCGGCGTACATTTCACGGCCCGCCGGATGCTGCGAGTCGCAGTCGCGTTCTACGGACTCAACATCAGCGTGCAGCAAATTCTTGAGGTAGGCCTGCCTGGCATTCTTGTCTCAGTCGGAATCGTGCTGAGCATCTTGATCCTTGGCACCTTGATCGGTACGCGTTTGCTCAAGCTTGATCGCGATACCGCGATGCTGACCGCTGCGGGTAGTGCCATTTGCGGTGCTGCCGCCGTCCTCGCCTTTGAGTCCACCCTCAAGGCGGCTCCGCACAAAAGCGCGGTGGCGGTCGCCACAGTCGTACTCTTTGGCACCATCTCGATGTTTTTATACCCACTCCTTTATCAGGCGGGCTGGATCCAGCTTGACACCCGAGCCTTTGGCATCTTTTTAGGTGGGGTTGTACATGAGGTGGCTCAAGTCGTTGGGGCAGCCAGCAACATTGATGCGGCCACAACCGAGGTTGCCACGATCGTCAAAATGACCCGCGTGGCCTTACTAGTCCCAGTATTGATCGTTCTGGGCCTTTGGCTGCAACGCTCAGCGCAAAACTCCCCAACCACGAACGGTACAAAAGCCAAGCTACCGATCCCCTGGTTTGCCATCGGGTTTTTGGTATTGGCCTTAATCAACTCGGCACAGGTCATCCCCGCCCCCGTGCTGCAGGCCTTGCGTACCCTCGATATTTTTGTACTGACCATGGCGATGACCGCACTGGGCATTGAGACCCGCTTTGCGCAAATGCGTCAGGCGGGCCCTCGCGTCATGGTCTTGGGTGTGATCTTGTTTATACTGTTGGGGTTGGGAGGATATGCACTCGTCAAGTTTGTTGCTTGATACCCTTCAGTAGCCCTCGCCTTGCACGTTAGTTTGAACAGTACGTCTGCCCGGCCACTACTCATGACCCAAACAGCTCCCGATGTAACAACCCCCGTTGGTCGCCTCGATCCAGAAGACGCGCAGCTTGCGTTGGCGACCGTGCAAGAGGTGTTACATCGGCACGAGTTAGTTGAAAACCTCGCCCATCGCCAAGAGCAAAATGACGCGCGGGCTGACCTTGTTGAAGGCTTGCTGCACCGACAGCACGAAGCCGAGCTCACTGCCTTAGTCAACAGCCTGCATCCGGCTGATATTGCGTTTATTCTCGAGTCGTTACCCAACGATGACCGTCTGTTGATCTGGCGCTTAGTTGGCTCAGAACACGATGCTGACGTGCTGCTTGAGGTCGCTGATTGGGTGCGCGAATCCCTGATTGAGGCGATGGATCGCAAAGATCTGGTCGCCGCAACAGGCAACATGGATGCCGACGAACTGGCGGACCTGGCGCCGGATCTACCCCCTGATGTCGTCGCCGAAGTTCAGAAAGGCCTCACGGTCGAAGAGCGCGCCCGCCTCATCGAAGCCATGGGGTACCCCGATGACAGCGTCGGTAGCATCATGGACTTTGAAATGGTCCGTGTGCGCGAAGATGTGTCACTTGAGGTGGTACTGCGCTATCTCAGACGCTTACCAGAACTTCCCGATCATACCGATCAAATTTTTGTCGTTGACCGGAAAGACAAGCTTCTTGGCACACTCACCTTGTCTGCCCTGTTAGTGAACGAACCCGAAGTAGATGTGGCCTCAGTAATGAGTCCCGACTATCTTTCACTGAGCCCGCTCGATTCAGACTCTGAGGCAGCCGGTGCGTTCGAACGCTATGACCTCGTGTCCGCACCAGTCGTTGATGACCTGGGCCGCCTAGTCGGACGGGTAACCATCGCCGAGGTGGTGGACGTGATCCGCGAAGACTCTGACGAACAAGCCTTATCACGTGCCGGTATGCAAGAAGAGGATATCTTCGCACCTGTCACGATGGCCTTGCGCAACCGCGCCCCTTGGTTATTACTCAATCTTTGCACCGCCGCCATTGCGTCGTTTGTCGCCTCTCGCTTTGAAGACACCGTCTCTACCATCGTCATGCTCGCTTTTTTAATGTCGATCGTTGCAGGCATTGGCGGTAATTCAGGCAATCAAACGATGACGCTAATTATTCGTGCGTTGGCAGTGGGCCGGATCACCGATAAAAACGTTTGGCAATTAGTCAAGCGTGAGATGCTAGTCACGTTTTTAGTGGGCCTGGTGGGCAGCGCGGTGGCTGCCGTGTTTGCCTGGGCTATTTCAAACTCGATACCCATCGCACTGGTGATGATGGCTGCGATGATCTGCAACATGTTGATCGGTGCCACAATCGGCGTTCTCGTGCCCGTTGTTCGCACCCGTTTTGGTAAAGACCCTGCGATGGGTTCTTCGGTACTGTTGACGTTTGCAACCGATTCGCTTGGGTTTTTTATCTTTTTAGGTCTGGCGACAATATTTTTACTTTGAATTTTCTTGCTGCATTCAGGCGCTGTGATTCAATCGGTTTGTACTCAGTCTAAGCGTCGAATCGACGCCAACGCACGATTTACATGCGTACCAATGCGTTCAGAATCGATCCCGTAAACATGAAGCGATATCGCCGGCTCGGCGTCCGCTTGCCCAGCATGACCCAAACGATGAATAAAGTCTAAACCAGCGTGACTGCACGCGCTGTGCCCTGCTATGCGCTCAAGATGACTCAAAGGGTACGCGTGCCCGGCTGCTCGATCCCAAGCGTAATGGGTTTCGCGCAAGGCCCCGCTTAAAACGCGGTACGCACACCAAGTGAAATGCGCATGAACCGGACTAAAGTGTCCCGCCTCCCAAATCAATGCCACGACGGTATAACGGCCTTTAGGGTCCGCGTGCAAAACATGGCGCGTATAGCTGTGCTCGGCTCGAGGTAAATTTAATAGGCTTGCGATGATGCTTGGCGCAAGCCCCGGGGTCAATGCCTGGTTTAAAGCTTGTCGAACCCGGTAAGGCACTAAGTCGGCAACCTCGCGACAGGCTTGCGACAGCAGCTTGCTACACCCTGGAAGCAGTTGGTCAAGCCTGGACTGCGTTGGAAGGATCGTACGGGGTGCTTGAGCACGTAAGGCTGAAGAAATTGCGAAGTGAGTATGGGTCATGCAAACGACTGTTAGAAACGATTAAACGTGATGCGCTTCAGTTGCCTGAATCTTTTGCTGTGGCTTCGGCAATCCACGACTGCACCAAGGTGTAGGTCACCGCAAGCGCAACGGGCCCGACAAAAATACCAATCAAGCCAAAACTCAGCAAACCACCAATCACCCCTGCAAAAATCAGCAGCAAAGGCAAATCGGCACCACGCTTGATCAAAATGGGGCGCAAAAAGTTATCGATACTGGCTACAAACAAACTCCAGATCAATAAGAGCACCGCCCAAGTCGTATCGCCCTGCCAAAACATCCATCCAACCGCTGGAAACAGCACAAGACTCGGACCAACCTGTGCAATACAAAGCATCAGCATCACCGCCGACAAGATCGCCGCAAAAGGTACGCCCGCGACAACCAGGCCTACGCCACCGAGCACCGTCTGCACAACTGCTGTGACACCCACACCCAGGGCAACTGCACGAATCGCCTGACCGGCAAGAACCATCGCACCTTCACCGCGCTCACCCGCTAAACGACGGCCAAAGCTTCGGATTAATTTAGCACCCTCTTCGCCTGATGAATACAAAATGGCAGAAATCGTCACCACTAACAAAAATTGAATCAGCATACCGCCCAAACCACCAAACTGAGACAGCACCCACTTACCAGTTGAGGCCGCATAGGGCGCCACATGATCCATGAAGCCCGTCGCGCCACCCGCAATAAGATCTGTCCAAGAATTTGCGATTTTTTCACCAACGAACGGAATATGCTCAACCCATTCAGGTAACGCGGGTAACCCATCGGTTGCCAAGCTTTTGCCTAACACCATGAACTGATCTGACTTTTGAGTAATCGTGCTGATCGCCCACCAAAGTGGCGCCACCAATAACAACAACATCCCCACCGACATCACCGCTACGGCTGGCACACGACGACCACCAAAGGCTTTTTGCAACGAGATCAGCCAGGGCCAGGTCGCCACTACAAGCATAGTCGACCATACCGTCGCAGCCAAAAACGGACGCAAGACCCAAAGAGAAAGTGCCAACAATCCGACGATACAAAAGACAGCTAGCGTATTGCGCGTGAGATCGTGGGACATGAGCAGGTTCCGTATGAGCTACTTTAGTTGGCCGTGACACTGCTTATATTTTTTACCGCTCCCGCAAGGGCATGGCTCATTTCGACCAACCTTGGGCATGATGTTGCGCACAGTGCCGGGGTGCTCGGAGGTCGGCGCAGCAACTGCCTGAGCCTGCTCACTCTCCTCTTGATACGCAGAGTGTTGATATTCAACTTGCTGATTTTGCGCCGCTAAGGCCGCGGCTTGCTCCGCCTGCTGTACCTCTTCGGCAGACTGGATTCGCACCGTCATCAATACCTTGATCGCATCGTCGCGCACCCGATCGAGCATGTCCGAAAACAATTCAAATGCCTCGCGTTTGTATTCTTGCTTGGGATTTTTTTGTGCATAACCACGCAAGTGAATACCCTGACGCAAATGATCAAGCGCTGACAAATGCTCACGCCACTGTGAGTCGATCACCTGCAACATAATTGAACGCTCAAAATTGGCCCACGATTCAGCGCCAACGATCTCAACCTTTTTTTCGTAGGCCTGACGCGCCTCAGTCAACACACACTCAAGCACATCTTCATCGGTCAAACTCTTTGTCTGCTTAGCCAACTCAGTCAACGGCACACTGACATGCCAATCAGACTCAAGCGACAACTGTAAGGCATCAAGCTCCCACTGTTCTTCGACCGAATCCTGCGGCACAAACCTATGAACCAAATCCGTCATTGCACCATCACGCAAACTCTCGACGGTCTCGGCAATCGACTGCGCCTCAAGCACCTCATTGCGTTGAGCATAAATCACTTTACGCTGATCGTTGGCAACGTCGTCATATTCAAGCAGTTGCTTGCGAACATCAAAGTTACGCCCCTCAACTTTACGCTGTGCAGATTCGATTGAGCGCGACACCATCCCAGCTTCGATCGGTTCACCCTCGGGCAATTTGAGCCTTTCCATAATCGAGCGCACTCGATCACCCGCAAAAATGCGCATCAGCGGATCTTCAAGCGACAAATAAAACCGCGATGACCCAGGGTCACCCTGACGACCGGCACGACCACGCAGCTGGTTGTCGATCCGGCGCGACTCGTGACGCTCAGTACCAATGATCCGCAAGCCTCCCGCCGCCTTGACTCGGTCATTGAGTGGCTGCCACTCTTCTCGAATTTTTTCGATCTGCGCCGATTTTTCAGCCTCTGAAAACTCTGCATTGGCTCGAATCAGTTCGATTTGCTTCTCAATGCTGCCGCCCAAGACAATGTCCGTGCCACGGCCCGCCATATTGGTCGCGATCGTAATGTGACCTGGTTGACCCGCCTGGGCAACGATCTCGGCTTCACGCGCATGTTGCTTTGCGTTCAGCACTTCGTGCACGAGCTTTGCCTGATCAAGCATCCCGGACAAAAGCTCAGAGTTTTCAATGCTGGTTGTACCGACCAACACGGGCTGCCCGCGCTCTTGGCAATCACGGATATCGGCCAAAATTGCATTAAATTTTTCAGGGGCCGATTTAAAGATCTGGTCGTTTTGATCTGCGCGAACCATCGGACGGTTTGTGGGCACAATCACCGTTTGAAGGCCATAAATTTCTTGAAACTCATAGGCCTCGGTATCAGCCGTACCGGTCATGCCTGCAAGCTTTTCATACATTCTGAAAAAGTTCTGGAACGTAATCGAGGCCAGCGTTTGGTTTTCAAGCTGAATCTTGACGCCTTCTTTGGCTTCAACGGCCTGATGCAAACCGTCGGACCATCGGCGCCCTACCATCATGCGACCCGTAAATTCGTCAACAATCACGACCTCGCCTTCTTGCACCACATAGTGTTGATCACGATGAAATAACGTATGGCCACGTAAGGCCGCCATCAAGTGATGCATCAGTGCAATGTTGCGAGGCTCGTATAAGGACTGCCCCTCGGGCAATAACTTCAGGCGCGTCAGGACACCCTCAGACTTTTCATGTCCCGCTTCTGAGAGATACACCGTGTGATTTTTCTCATCAACCCAATAATCACCGTCGGGCTCAGGTTCTGTCGGTTTTGGTTCTGCCGTCATCCGCGTCAGTAACGCCGGCACAGCATTCATGCGCACATAGAGCTCGGTATGGTCTTCAGCCTGCCCTGAAATAATCAGGGGGGTTCGAGCCTCATCAATCAAAATTGAGTCAACTTCATCGACAATCGCAAAAACAAGCGACCGTTGGCGCCGATCTTCGACGCGGTGCTCCATGTTGTCACGCAAGTAATCAAAACCAAACTCGTTATTCGTGCCATAGGTAATATCGGCGCGATAGGCTTGGATTTTTTCGGCATTATCCTGTTGGGGCACGACCACCCCAACCGTCAAACCCAGAAAACCGTACAAGCGACCCATCCACAGCGCATCACGTCGCGCCAAATAATCGTTCACTGTCACGACGTGCACACCGCGTCCGACGAGTGCATTCAAATAAACCGGCAAGGTGGCCATCAGGGTTTTGCCCTCGCCCGTGCGCATTTCGGCAATTTGGCCCTGATGCAAGACCATTCCGCCTAATAACTGCACATCAAAATGTCGCATGCCAAAGACACGCACACCGGCCTCACGGACCACTGCAAAAGCCTCAGGTAAGAGCTGATCTAGCGTTTCGCCCGCAGTCAGTCGCGCCTTAAAGGCTTCGGTTTTAGCGCGCAAGTCGTCGTCAGAAAGGGCCTGCATCTGTGGTTCGAGCGCATTGATCTGCACCACGCGGCGACGTAGTTGCTTGAGAAAACGATCATTACTACTACCAAAGATTTTTTTAAGTAGTGAAAGCATACGTGTCAGACCCACACAGACCGATGCAAACCACACACCGGCCAGCGCCTAAAAGAGTTGGGGCAGCTTGCTGCCAATAAGCTCTGCAGTTTAACGCAGGCTGCGCTCATCCGTCATCGAACCGGGTCAGTAGTCTCCCACGGCGCCACTCTGGGGCCGCCCGTCAAAAATACCCTCGGATCTAATGCCCGCTCGTGCTGCCGAACCTCAAAATGCAGGTGAGGTCCGGTGGAGTGTCCGGTCGAACCGACTCGTGCGATCATTTGGCCCCGCCTGACCAGTTCGCCCTCTTTGACCAAAAGCACTCTGGCATGGGCGTAGCGCGTCAACAATCCTTCGCCGTGGTCGATTTCAACCAGGTTGCCGTACCCGTTTTGCCACATTGCAGTGCGAACAATGCCGCCAGCAGCTGCCAGGATCGGCGTCCCAGCTACAGCAGCAAAGTCAAGTCCCTCATGCACGCTTGCGGCCCCATGAAACGGATTTCGACGCCACCCATACGATGAGCTTAGGCGCTGAAATGAATCGAGAGGAATTGTGGTCGGCAATCGGGCCGCCGAGGCTGCACGCTGAGTCAGCAGTAGGTCAAGCAGCCCAAAATGGTCAGTCTTTTGAAGCAATCGCCCTCGTAAGACGTCCACTTTACGCTCAAGCTGTGGCGCCGTGGTACCTCCCATTTCCACTTTGGGAGGAGCAACCGCTTGGCTTTCCGACACGAACTGAGGTCCAGTTGAGGACAACCCGGCCAACCCCGTCAGCCGCTTACTCAACGCTTCAAGATGCTTAAGCTTGACCTGCAAAACTCCGACCTGACTCGAAAGTCGTTCAAGCGCCCCGGTATCGCTCCGAAAATGAGTGGGTGACACCAGTCGTGGGTGAGCCATCCACCGCTCGGGGGCGATCACCCAGGCTGCGCGTTGCATGGCCGCACCCGCAAATAGCGCTGCCACAAGGATTCCAGCCATCCAAAAGACAAATTGACCGTAACTCAGGGAAAACACGATCTGAGGTTCTTGATCCCGAGGCATAATGAGTAACTTCATCACATTCCTTTCTTGCCTGATCTTATGGTTACGATCCCTCGCCGACCCAGTGGTAATCCGACAAAAGGGTCTCATTTAATTGGCTGGCTTGGACACGACACGCAAGCCGCGAGCGTATTAGCAACCGCGCAACTCCACATTAAATTACGCTCGGCTCTAGTCGAAGCCTTACCGATTACGATGCGAGAGGGCTTTGACGTCTTAAAAATCGAACACAATACTTTGACACTCATGGTATCGAGCGCAGCGTTTGCTGCAAAGTTTCGCCAACTTGCACCCCGAGTGATTGCTCACATACAGGCAACAGGCTGGAACCTCTCTGACATCAAGCTGCGCGTCCAAGGGGGACTCGGGATCCCAGTTGCAACACCGCCAAAAAAAGAGGCGCGTGCCTTGGATCAACAAGATTTGAAAAGCTTCGAGGATTTAACTCATCAATTACGACCTGGGCCGCTTGCCGATGCCGTGGCAAGGCTCTTGGCACACCATCAACCCGCTCAAGTGCAAGTTGGAGAGGTCAGGCCAGCTTCCATTCATGGCGAAAGGCCTGGGGAGCCTGCGCCTGAGAGGCATAAGAGATAATTTCAAAAGCGTCAGGCTGAGCCAGCAGCTTGAGAACCAATTGATTGTTCAACGCATGCCCCGATTTACAGGCGACATAGCGCGCCACTAGTGGCTTTCCAATTAGATACAAATCACCCACAGCATCCAGAATTTTGTGTTTGACAAACTCGTCGTCATAACGCAAACCATCTGCATTCAAAACACGGTACTCATCCATCACAATGGCATTGTCAAAACTGCCCCCGCGTGCCAAACCCGCTGAGCGTAACGCCTCAACTTCATTCACGAACCCAAAAGTACGCGCCCGGGCAATTTGCTTGACATAAGAATCGGTTGCGAAATCGATTTCTGCAAAGCTGGCCGTCGAGTCAATGGCGGGATGACGAAAATCAATTGAAAACGCGACAGCAAAACCCTCGTGGGGCTCAAGCCGCGCCCACTTGGCCTCGTTACCCTCGCCTTCGCGGACTTCAACCGTTTTTAGAACACGCAAAAACTGTTTGGCACTAGACTGCTCTTCAATACCCGCAGATCGCAGGAGATAGACAAAGGTTGCCGCGCTGCCATCCATGATCGGGACTTCTTCAGCTGTCAGGTCAACGTGCAAATTATCGATTCCAAGACCAGCCAAAGCAGACATCAGATGTTCAACCGTCGATACTCGCGCTTGCCCATTGGCCAACACAGACGCCATTCTGGTGTCTTTGACCATCGCAGCTTGCGCGGGCAAGTCAACAACCTCTGGTAAATCGATTCGATGAAAGACGATGCCGGTATCAGGCGCTGCCGGACGCAAGGTCAACTCAACCCGGCGACCTGAATGCAGGCCAACCCCAGTGGTTTTAACGAGTTGTTTAATGGTGCGCTGACGAAACATAAGACTTAAGTGATCTTAAAAAAACTTACTCTATTGTAGCGCTTTTAGCAAGAATTGCGCAGTAAATGACAGACGACAATGCACCTAGGCGGGGAACCTAGGTGCATGACCAATCGCCCCGACAGGGGCGACTGGCAGAGGGAGCTTGCTAAACCAGCCTCAAGGCAGCCTTTAAAAGGAGCCGCCCTCAGGCCCTGTCACACTTTAGTCGGCCTGACGGCGCAGAAACGCCGGAATATCGTAATGCTCCATCCCTGAGGTTTCAAGCGCACGAACCTGGGCTTGGGCCTGGCTGCCTCGGTTGCGAATGACATTGGGCGCACTAACATCTGCCCCATTTGCAACAGTCAGATTGTCCGTACCGGTCCGCAAGCCAACGGCGGCCTCTGGCATCTGGACCAGTTTTGGCTTTGCCCGGCCAAGGCCAGTCGCCACAACAGTCACCCGAAGATTATCGCCCATTGTTTCGTCGTAAGCCGTACCGAAAATGACGGTGGCGTCTGGCGAAGCGAAGCTCTGGATATGATCCATTACCGTACGCGTTTCTCTCATTTTCAGCGAGGTGCTTGCCGTGATGTTCACCAACACACCGCGCACACCATTTAAGTCCACGCCTTCAAGCAGAGGGCAAGCAACCGCTTGCTCAGCTGCAATCTTCGCACGATCCGGCCCACTTGCGATGGCCGTCCCCATCATGGCTTGGCCTTGCTCGCCCATGATAGTTTTGACGTCCTGGAAGTCGACGTTCACGTTACCTTCGACGTTAATGATTTCGGCAATACCTGCACAAGCATTATGCAAAACATCATCAGCAGCTTTAAAGCAATCCGCTTGGGTTGCCTCTTCGTCCATCAGTTCATACAAATTCTCGTTAAGCACGACGATCAGTGAGTGCACATGCTTCGAGAGCTCTTCGATGCCTTCTTCAGACATTTTCATGCGGCGATTGCCTTCGAAGGAAAAGGGCTTGGTGACTACACCAACAGTCAAAATTCCAAGATCTTTTGCCACTTCAGCAACGATCGGACCTGCTCCGGTTCCTGTGCCGCCGCCCATGCCGGCTGTGATAAAGACCATGTGCGCACCGTGAAGCGCCGCGCGAATTTCTTCGCGCGCCGACTCGGCTGCAGCACGACCTTGATCGGGCTTGGCACCAGCGCCGAGCCCAGAGTTACCCAGACGAATCTGCACAGGAGCATTCGTTGCAGCCAAGGCTTGCGCATCGGTATTGCAGCAAATGAAATCGACCCCTTGCACCCCCGAACGGATCATGTGCGAGACAGCATTACCGCCCGCACCACCGACACCCACCACTTTAATAACTGTGGATTTTTTTGCGTTATCTAACATTTCAAACATCATGGTTGACTCCCTCAAGTCGTGACTACAAACGTTTCTAAACTTCCCCAACTACAATTTAGAAATCGTTTCAAACGCGCTGCCGACAGTGTCCGCAACAGGTTTGAAACGTCTCTCCGATCAGACCGGCAAATCAAAATAACCTACCGCTCTGCTTGGCACCGGATGGCGCCAATTCAATGCATAAACCACTCTTTCATTCTGATCAAAACCGCTTTAAAGCTACCCGACTGCTGTGTCGCCTTGCGGCCACGCAACCGCTGAATTCGCGCCTCGCTTAATAGCCCCATCACCGTTGAAAAACGAGGGTTGCGCATGACATCTGCGAGGCTGCCCTGATAATCGGGTACCGCGACACGCACGGGCTTTAAGAAAATATCTTCGGCCAACTCGACAATCCCGGGTAAGAGTGCGGTGCCTCCGGTCAGGACAATGCCGGACGACAACAAATCTTCGTAGCCTGACTCACGCACAACGCCTTGCACTAAGTCAAACAACTCGGCCACACGCGGTTCAATAATCGCGCCCAAGGTCTGCCGTTTCACAAGCCGCGGAGCGCGATCGCCTAGACCGGGTACTTCGACGGTATCGTCTGGATTCGCAAGCACCTCTTTCGCGACGCCATAACGCAATTTGATTTCTTCTGCGTCGGGCGTGGGTGTGCGAAGCCCCTGCGCAATATCGTTGGTAATCTGATCGCCTGCGATCGGCAAAACTGCGGTGTGACGAATTGCACCGCCCGTATAGATCGCGACATCCGTTGTGCCGCCCCCGATATCGACCAAGACCACACCAAGATCTTTTTCATCGGCAGTCAAGCAGGTTTGACTCGACGCCAAAGGTTGCAGGATTAGATCTTGCACCTCAAGTCCGCAGCGGCGAACACACTTCACAATATTTTGCGCGGCGCTCACTGACCCCGTCACGATATGGACCTTCACTTCTAGTCGCAGACCACTCATGCCGATTGGCTCACGGATATCTTCCTGGCCATCAACAATAAATTCTTGCGTCAAAATATGCAGCACTTGTTGGTCGGTTGGAATATTGACTGCTTTTGCGGTTTCAATCACGCGGGCAACGTCCGTTGCGGTCACCTCTTTATCTTTCACTGCAACCATTCCGCTTGAGTTAAAGCTGCGAATATGACTGCCCGCAATCCCGGTATACACATCGCGAATTTTGCAATCAGCCATTAACTCGGCTTCCTCAAGCGCACGCTGAATCGCGGTAACGGTTGCCTCGATATTGACCACGACGCCTTTGCGCATGCCGCTTGATTCATGTTGACCAAGGCCAAGCACTTCGAAGCGGCCTTCTGGCAATATTTCGGCTACCACGGCGACCACTTTACTGGTGCCGATGTCGAGCGCAACGATCAGATCCTTAATATCACGGGTCATGGCGTTATCGTTTCTTTTTGGGTTGAGTAGGTTCGGGAAGGGCGGCAAGCGTAATCGCAAAGCCGTTCGGATAGCGCAAGTCGGCATGCGTCAACGCACGTCCACCCGTTCTTTGGTTGATCAGGGGCAGCGCCTGTACAAAACGCTCGATTCCTGCTGAAAAAGGCAGCGCGCCAGGAATGCCTGCTTGTGAATCGGCCGCCTCGGCGCCAGGATCTCGCGCCAAGTCGAGCGTCAGCCCGTTGGACAGCTTGACCTGCCAAGCCAAGCGATTGTTCAGCGATAGCTCTTTGATGGTAAGACCCAGCGGCGCAAACCAGCGCTCGAGCTCTGCATAACGCGATACCACTAACCCCTCTTTGCCCTCGGGGCCCTCGAACTGCGGCAAGTTCACGTCGTCGTCGAGCTCGCCCTGATTGGCCGTAAAAACATGCGCCCAAGTGTTGATCATCTGATTTTCGTTCCAGAGCGCCAAAGGCTGATGCTCTTCGATCGTGACACGCAACGTGTTGGGCCAGATTCGACGCACTGTCGCACTTCTCACCCAAGGGACCGCTTCGAAGACTGCTTGCGCTTCTGACAAACGGATCGTAAAAAAATTGCCAATTAACTTTGACGCAATCGAAGCTTGCACGTTCTCGGGCGTGACGTAACGCAAACTGGTTTGCGGCGTTGGCTCGAGCTCGATTGCCTGCAAACTGAAGAGCGGACGCTGAATGACCCAATACAGACAACCTGCAAGCAAAGCCAACACCGCCATCACCGCTAGGGTGTTGGCAAGTCTGTTGATCGTGCGTGCTTCGTTCCACACAGTTAGCTTCCTGATATTTTTTTATGATCTAGATGCCCAATTTTGCAGCGAGCATCTTTCAAAATATGCATGCATAAATCTGGATAACTCATCCCAATGGCTTTAGCGGCCATTGGCACTAAAGAATGTCCGGTCATCCCAGGTGAAGTATTGATTTCAAGCAACCAGGGCTCATTGTTCTGATCCAAAATTAAATCAGCACGACCCCAACCTTCGCACCCCACAGCCCGATAGGCTCGAACGCTAATATCAGCGATTCGCTGCGCCAACGCGTCATCAATGGGTGCGGGACACAAGTACTGGGTGTCATCCGAAAAATATTTGTGCTCGTAGTCATAGTTGCCCTGAGGCGCTACGATTTCGATCAGAGGCAACGCGCGCGCAGCCTTGCCTGCACCCAAAATGGCAACCGTCAGCTCACGACCAGAGATAAACTGCTCAGCCAACACCGTCTCATCGTATTGCGCAGCTTGCTGATAGGCCTCTAACACCTCAGATGCCAACGTGGCCTTCACAATGCCCAAGGTCGAACCCTCATGCGGCGCTTTCATCATCAGTGGCAAACCTAATTTTTGCGCAACGCCCTGCACTTCAGCCGCGTCCGTCAATGCGAGATAACGGGGCGTAGGCAATCCGGCCTCGGTCCACACTCGCTTGGTCATCACTTTATCCATTGCCAAGCTTGACGCCATCGGGCCACTACCGGTGTACGGAATATTCAAGAGCTCAAGCGCACCTTGCAAGGTGCCGTCTTCGCCATAGCGTCCGTGTAATGCAATGAAGACGCGATCGAATTTTTGAGCCGCGAGCTCGGCCAAGCTGTGTAGGCCCGTATCAAACAAATGCGCCTGAACACCCTGTCCGCATAGCGCGGCATGCACGCCTGCGCCAGACATAAGCGATACCTCGCGCTCAGCTGACTGGCCGCCATACAAAACGCCAACCTTACCGAGGTCGTACGTCATCGAGGCGCACCCAACTGATGAGGGACCTTACTGATCGAGCCTGCACCCATCACAATCACAACATCTCCATCTTGAGCAAAATTTAAAATTGCCTCGGGCATCAACGAAACATCTTCAACGAATAAAGGTTCAACCTTGCCCGCCACCCGAACACCCCGTACCAGGGCGCGTCCATCGGCCGCAACCAAAGGCGGTTCGCCCGCCGCATAGACCTCGGTCAACAACACCGCATCCGCCGAGCCCAGTACTTTGACAAAATCTTCAAAACAATCGCGCGTTCGCGTGTAGCGATGAGGCTGAAATGCCAACACCACGCGCCGATCTGGCCAAGCCCCTCGTGCAGCCGCCAATGTTGCCGCCATCTCAACGGGATGGTGCCCATAATCATCAACAACCTTGAAGGTTCCACCCTTGGCGGCAGCGAAATCACCGACCTGAGTAAAACGGCGACCAACACCTTTAAAGTCGGACAGCCCTTGGGCAATCGCGGCATCACTGACACCTAGCTCGGTGGCCACCGCAATCGCGGCCAACGCATTCAAGACGTTATGCACGCCAGGCAAATTCAAACTGATGGCAAGAGGATCTAAATGCCCATCGCGCGTTTGACGCCGCACCTCAAACTGCATCCGCGTCCCAATTGCCTGGACATTGGTCGCAACGACTTGTGCGTCGGGCGATAAACCATAGGTCGTAACGGGTCGTGAAATAAACGGAATGATTTCGCGCACATTAGCGTCATCGGCGCAAACAATCGCGCTGCCATAAAACGGCAATCGCTGCGTAAACTCGACAAAAGCGCTTTTTAGTTTTGCCAAATCATGCCCGTAAGTATCCATGTGGTCAGCATCGATATTGGTGATGATCGCCATCACGGGCAGTAAATTTAAAAACGAAGCATCGGATTCGTCTGCTTCAACAACAATAAAATCACCCTGGCCGAGCCCAGCGTTTGCACCTGCGGCATTCAAACGTCCTCCAATTACGAAGGTCGGATCAAGTCCACCTGCAGCCAAGACGCTCGCAACAAGACTGGTTGTCGTGGTCTTACCGTGTGTACCCGCAACGGCGATACCGCGCTTGAGGCGCATCAACTCGGCCAACATCACTGCTCGAGGTACAACCGGGATTCGGGCCTGTCGCGCAGCAATCACCTCAGGATTGTTATTGGCCACTGCAGTCGACGTAACTAGCGCATCAGCACCAGTAATGTTTTCAGACTGATGGCCTAGCGTAATCGTCGCACCCAAACTCGCCAGGCGCTGAGTCACCGCTGAATCTGCAAGATCTGAACCTGAAATTCGATAGCCCAGGTTCAGCAACACCTCGGCAATACCGCTCATGCCAGAGCCGCCAATGCCCACGAAGTGAATATGCTCGATGCGATGCTTCATGCAGACACCCCCGCAAGCTCTTCACATATATCTGCAATCCGCTGCGCCGCCTGCGGACGCGCATGATGCCGCGCTCTCTGCGCCACGCCACTCAACTCAGCGCGTGTGCGTGCAAGCAACCACTGGCTCAGACCCTCGGGCGTCAAATCTTTTTGCTGCTGCAGCCAAGCCGCACCATCGTTACTCAAAAAGCGGGCATTGGCCGATTGATGATCGTCTACCGCATGTGGGTACGGAATAAACAGTGCAGCGACCCCAGCCGCCGCGACTTCGGCAACCGTCATCGCCCCGGCTCGACAAATTAACAAATCTGCCTGCGCAAGCGCTCCGGCAATATCTTCAATGAACGAGACGCAACGGGCCTCAACACCCGCTTGCTGATACGCGGCCAGCAAGGTCTCTAAGTGCTGCGCACCGGCTTGATGCGTCACTTCAGGACGCTGCTCGAGCGGTATACGTGCGAGCGCTTGCGGCAATAGTTGGTTCAAAGCAGTCGCTCCCAGACTGCCGCCAAGCACCAACACCTGCAAAGGACCCGAACGGCTTGCGTAACGCTTGTCTGGCTCAACCATGCTCGCAACATCTTGCCGCACAGGATTGCCTACCACCTCAGCGTTGGGCAAGGCATCAGGAAAGCCTGTCAACACGCGCTGCGCAATGTGCGCCAACCAACGATTGGCCATACCGGCGATCGCATTTTGCTCGTGCAGCACCAACGGCTTAGCGCGTATCGCACTAACCACGCCACCCGGAAACGCGACATAACCACCCATCCCCAACACGACATTGGGACGAATATTTGAAAACTGCCGCCATGCTTGCATCAAGGCCTGCAACAATAAGAAAGGCGCCTGTAACTTGGCCCACAATCCTTTACCGCGAAAGCCTGAAAAACGTAGTGCGGATAAGGTATAGCCTCCTGCAGGCACGAGTTTTCCTTCCATTTTGTCTGGATTGCCCAGCCACCGGACCGTCCAGCCGCGGGCACTTAACACGTCAGCCACCGCAAGACCTGGCATGATATGACCACCCGTACCGCCGGCCATAATCAACACGACTCGCGTCTGGACGTTCATGAGCGCACCCCGCGCATCATGTTGCGATTTTCGAAGTCAATGCGTAAAACAAGTGCGATCGCGCAAATATTCATCACGATGCCAGTGCCGCCATAACTGACCAGAGGTAGGGTCAAGCCTTTTGTCGGCAGCAAACCTAAACAAACACCGATATTGATAAAGGACTGCACACCGAACCATATCCCAACACCTTGCGCGACCAGCCCTCCAAAGGGGCGCTCCATCGCAATGGCCTGTCGTCCGATTTCAAAACAACGATGAATCACGACGCCAAATAAAACGATCATTAACAACACGCCAGCAAAACCAAGTTCTTCGCCAATCACCGCAACGATGAAATCCGTGTGTGCCTCTGGTAAATAATGCAACTTCTCGACGCTGCCGCCTAAGCCTACGCCCGTCCATTGCCCGCGCCCAATCGCCACCAAAGAATGCGACAACTGATACGAGTCCTTCAAAACGTTTTCAGGATTCCAAGGGTCAAGGTAGGCGAAAATTCGTCGCGTTCTGAACGGCGATAGCCAAATAATCAACGCAAATGCAGAGGTCAAGAACAGCGCAATCCCCGAAAAAATATGCGCGTTGATTCCGCCCAAAAATAAGATCCCCATCGATATGGCAACGACAACGATCACCGCACCCAGATCGGGCTCTTTGAGCAAGAGTCCTGCCACAACAGCCAACGCTACGGCAATCGGCAAAAAGCCGCGCAAGGGGCTATGCATCTGTCCTTGTTTTCGGATGGTGTAATCCGCTGTAAATAGCAAGGCGGCGAGCTTCATCAGTTCAGAAGGCTGGAACGTGACGGGTCCGACCGGCAACCAACGCATTGCACCATTCACACGTCGACCGATGCCCGGAATCAAAACCAGCACTAACAGCAGCATTGTGAGGACAAAAATCCAGACCGTCGCGCGTTGCCAAGCCTCGACCGGCAAGGTCAGCACAAAGGCCGCGACGAACAACCCGACGCCAACATAAAGCGTCTGGCGGATCACAAAGTAGTAGCGTCCGTAATTAGAAAAGCGTGGGCCATCGGCCAGCGCAATCGCGGCTGAATACACCATCAAGATCCCAATTGCGACCAATAAACTCGTTGCCACCACCAACGGCAAGTCATAATTACGCAAAGTCGTACGGGTCGGACGAACCGCGTTCACACTGTTGGTCAACTCGGCAAAGAGGCTCATGCCACTTCCCCCTGACCCAACGCGAGTTCGAGCGTGGCCTCTACAAAGACCTGACCACGATGCGGGTAATTACGGAACATATCAAAACTGGCACAAGCAGGCGAAAGTACGACTGCATCACCTTCTTGCGCTTGAGCAAAAGCCAATTCAACGGCTTGCGGCAGACTATCAGCTAACTCGCATGGAACACCGGTTGACGCTAAGGTATCGAGGAGTAATCGAGCGTCCTGACCGATCAACACGACGGCGCGCACATGTCGAGCCACCACGGACACCAGCGGAGAAAAGTCTTGTCCTTTACCAACACCGCCCGCGATCAATACTGAACGCCGTCCTAACCCTTCCAAACCAGCAACAGTTGCGCCGACATTCGTGCCTTTACTGTCATTAAAAAAATCAACACCACGTACCGCACGGACAAATTCCATGCGATTAGGTTCGCCCGTATATTCAGTAGCCGCCCGAAGAATAGGCCCAAAGCCGGCACCAACCGAGCGTGCAAGCAACAGGGCCGCCTGAGTATTTAATGCATTATGCAGGCCACGAAGCCCTAAAGCATCCATCGGCATCAAACGCAGCAGCCGACCCGAAGCGCGCTCAGGCGGTGGTGCATTCTTTTTACGTTTAACCGGCGCCGGCAAATCGTCTTCAAAGTCGGTCGCTTCAGAGGTGGTGAGCCACAAAACATCTTGACCACCCTCAAGGCCTGCATCGCCCGTCAACATCGGAGCGTCCCGACCAAAGCTACGCACATTCATGTTCGCGAGCGACTCGCACATCGACATCACCGTCGCGTCATCTCGATTCACCAACAGCAAATCAGTCATCTCATAAATTCGGGCTTTTGCTTGCGCATAAGCCTTCATGTTGCCATGCCAATCAAGGTGATCTTGAGTAACATTCAGCACGACTGCAGCAGTCATGTGTAGGCTACGCGTTGTTTCGAGTTGAAAGCTTGACAGTTCAAGTACCCAGACATCAGGCAACGTATCGGTATCGATGGCATCCATCAACGAATCAAGCGCAGCCGGGCCAATGTTTCCCGCGGCACGCGCTTTAATTCCTGCAGCGCTCAACATGTGACGCGTCAACGCCGTCACCGTTGTCTTGCCGTTGGTTCCAGTCACGCCCAACACACGCGGTGCGTATTGCTGTGATACTTGCAGTTGTTGCAACGCACGGGCAAATAATTCAATCTCGCCAATCACTTCGATCGATACTGCATTGGCCTGTTCGAGCAACTCTTTGACCGGCGATAACCCTGGGATCAAACCTGGACTCAACACCAGCAAATCAATTCCCTCAAGTAGCGTCGTCTCAAACACCTCACAACCCAAGTGCAACTCAAGAGATGCCGCATCAACCGACTCTTTCAGCGCCTCGAGCGCTGCTGGCGTTTGTCTGGTATCGGCCACGCGCAATGTCGCCCCGTTGCGCGCACACCAGCGTGCTGCAGCGACACCCGTCTCACCAAGTCCCACGATCAGAACCCGAGAGGGTAAAACAGAAGGGGTAACCGTATTGTTCATCGAATCTTTAGTGACGCTAACCCAACCAACACCAGCATCATGCTGATGATCCAAAACCGAACGACCACTTGCGTTTCTTTCCAACCACCCACCTCAAAATGGTGATGAAGTGGTGCCATTTTTAAGATGCGTTGCCCCTGCCCGTAGCGATAGCGCGTGTATTTAAACCAGGCAACTTGCAACATCACTGAAAGCGTTTCGACCACAAACACGCCACCCATAATGAACAACACAATTTCTTGTCGAACAATGATGGCAACCGTACCTAGCATGCCGCCAAGCGCGAGGGCACCGACATCTCCCATGAACACTTGGGCTGGATATGCGTTAAACCATAAAAATGCTAAGCCTGCTCCCGCTAGCGCAGCGCACAACACCATCAATTCACCCGCACCTGGTACATACGGAAACAACAAATATCGCGAATAATCGACTCGCCCCACTACGTACGCAAATACACCAAGCGCGGACCCCACCATGACAGTTGGCATAATCGCTAAACCGTCGAGTCCATCCGTCAAGTTAACGGCGTTACTGGTGCCAACGATGACGCACCAACTTACCAATACAAAACCTAACGCGCCCAAGGGGTAACTAAATGTTTTAAAAAACGGCACGATCAAATCTGCACGTGATGGCAGCGTGACCGAAAAGCCACTCGTGATCCAGTCTGACATCACGGCCCAGAGATTTGCCGAAGCAGGTGCCGAGATCGCAAGCATCAAATAAAGCGATGCGACAGCACCAATCAAGGCTTGCCAAAAAAACTTCTGGCGTGCGGGCATCCCTTCGGGATCTCGATGCACAACTTTCCGATAGTCGTCGACCCACCCAATCCAACCAAAACCAAGCGTCACGAGCAGCACGACCCAGACATATTTATTACGCCAATCCGCCCAGAGCAAAGTACTTACTGCAATCGAGATCAAGATCAGCGCGCCACCCATCGTTGGCGTACCCGTTTTGACCAGATGCGTTTCAGGGCCATAACTACGTACCGTCTGCCCAATTTTCATTTCGGTTAATTTTCGGATCACCCAGGGACCCGCAATCAATCCAATCAACAGAGACGTCGCACATGCCAACACCGCACGAAGCGTGATGTATTCAAACACCGAAAATCCGCGCGCGTAGTTCTCTGCTAACCAACCGAATAACTCAAACAGCATGCTTCACCACGTCATTAGAAATTTTTTCAACCTGCTCAAGATACTGGCGTACGATTTTTTCCATACGCATAAACCGCGATCCCTTAATCAATATGCTGGCGGCCGAGTGCTCTGCAAGCCATTCGCTCGCCTGGTCAGGAGACTCGCAAATGACGGCTTGCGCACCAAACGCGGCAGCGGTCTGGCGCGTAGCTTGACCGAGCGTCAGCAGGTGATCAATCGCACACTCTCTGGCGTAGTGGCCAATCTCTTCATGCATCGCGGGTCCGTTATCACCAACCTCACCCATATCGCCAAGCACGAGTACGCGAGGTGCCGGCAGGCTCGCCAACACGTCGATGGCAGCCCGAACTGAATCTGGGTTGGCGTTATAAGAGTCATCAATCAGCACCTGGCCATTGGCTAAGCGATGCGGCTGCATTCGACCCGCGACAGCGTGAAACCGAGCTAGGCCCTGCTCGATCGCCAACAGCGGAACGCCTGCCGCGACGGCACACGTGGCTGCGGCCAAGGCATTTAGAAGATTGTGCGTGCCCGGCACCGGCAACGCAATATGGCCCTCTCCAACTGGGGTATGCACCACAAAGCTGGTCCCTAATACGTCCGCTTGAATATGGCTTGCCCAAACCTCTGCTTGTTCGTTCAAACCAAACCGCATGCTGGGCTGCTCTGCAGCAAGCTGTAGCCACAGATCTGAAAACGTATCGCCAAAAGGAAACACCTTGATCCCGCTGGGCATCAGCGCGTCATAGACTGCAGCGTTCTCGCGCGCAACGGCCTCAACGCTCACCATGAACTCTTGATGCTCGCGTTGCGCGTTGTTCACCAGCGCCACGGTGGGCTCAGTCACATGCGCCAAAACCGCAATTTCGCCAGGATGATTCATTCCAAGCTCAATGACTGCAGCCCGATGCTCGGCACGTAGACGCAACAACGTCAGCGGGACACCTAATTCGTTATTCAAATTGCCGACCGTCGCCAAGCGATTGGTTTCGCCAAGCCATGCGGCCAGGATCGAAGCAATCATCTCTTTGGTGGTTGTTTTACCGTTGCTACCCGTCACCGCAATCATCGGGATCGTAAATTGACGGCGCCAAGCACGCCCAAGCTGCAAGAGCGCCGCGCGCGTATCGCCTAGCTCGACTTGCGCCAAACCCAACACGGGCTTAGCGATATCCACAATTGCGGCACATGCCCCGGCTGCATGAATTTGTTCGAGGTAGTCATGGCCATCGAAATTTTCACCCTTAAGCGCCAAGAAAACAGCACCGGCTTCCAGGCGACGCGAATCCGTATGAATCGTACGGCCTTGTTTAAGCAAAAACGCGGCCTGCGCCCATTGGCGGTCATCAAAGCGCTCGCGCGTTCCGCAGACCTCTTGGTAGGCTTCGTGACCTTTACCGGCGATCAAGACAACATCCTGCGCAGTCGCACTTAGAACGGCATTCAAAATAGCCTGAGCGCGGTCAGGTTCAATCGTTACGTTCGCGCTCGATCCCGGCAATCCTGCAACAATATCGGCGATGATGGCATGGGGATTTTCGTCGCGTGGATTATCGCTTGTCACAAGTACGCGATCAGCTAAGCGTTGCGCGAGTTCACCCATCACGGGGCGCTTACCCACATCGCGATTACCACCGCAACCAAATACACACCAGACTTTACCTTCGCGCGTCTGCGCCAGCTCTTTTGCAACTTCAAGCGCACGCAATAAGGCATCGGGCGTGTGCGCATAATCAACCAGCACCAACGGTACGCTGACGTCGCTCAAGATCGAGTGGACGGCTTCAAGTCGACCCGCAACCGGTTTGAGCGTTGCAAAACTCGTTGCAATGTTTGCTAATGACCAACCGAGCGCTCTGAGCAAACCCGCTACGCACAAAAGATTTGAAACGTTATGTCGACCAAACAAGCTGGTCTGCACGAGCGCCTCTTCATTGCGATCACGCAAGATCCATCGTGCCGCGCTTGATGATTGGGACGTACATACTGCTTCTAGCGCCTCAGAACCCGATTCCGACTCAACGCCAATCTTGTATGTGATCTGGGGACAAGTCGAAAGTTTGGCGAAGCTCGCACTCACCGTATCGTCGGCATTTAGAACAGCCATCTTTAAATTTGGCCAGGTAAATAGCCGAGCCTTCGCCTGTGCATAGGCCTGCATTGTGTGATGGTAATCAAGATGGTCGTGCGATAAGTTCGTAAACCCCGCAGCAAATATTCGTACACCGTTCAGGCGACCTTGGTCTAGACCAATTGAAGATGCCTCAAGCGCCACATACTGCGCCCCTTCCTCGCGCAGCACAGCCAGGCTGCGATGAACCGAAATCACATCAGGCGTTGTCAAATCGCCGGCACGGATCACACCATTTGGAAGTCGAAGTCCTAAGGTACCCAAGGCGCCCGCCGCGTAGCCCGCGAACTGTAATGCGTCTGTTAACCACTGCACACAACTGGTTTTACCGTTAGTGCCCGTCACCGCCATGATCGTCAAATGTGCAGAGGGCTTGTCATACCAAAGGTCAGCAATTTCACCTAGCCGTTCTTTGAGCCCAATGACCCCCAGCACTGGCACTGCGTAATCGGTGCCCTGCCATTGCGCAACAGACTCCACGTGTGTCAATACCGCTGCCGCACCGCGGCTAATCGCCATCGCAATGTAGTCTCTGCCATCACTTTTCAAACCAGGGCATGCAACGAACACATCGCCCTGCTCCACGGCGCGCGAATCCAAATGCAAATGCGCCCCACACTCGGCTCGAGTGCGCAATAGTGCAATCGCGTTATCCATCGAAATCTGTGCGTCAAGCAGAACAGAGCGCGTCATCGAACGCCTCCGTTTGCGGCGACAACCGCTGACTCAAAGGCTGCATCGGGCTGTACATTCATGATGCGCAGCGTTCCACCAACAATCGAGGCGAACACCGGCGCAGCAACTTTGCCACCGTAATAGACGCCGGCCTGAGGCTCATCAATGGTGACAGCGACAACGATTCGCGGGTCCGAGACTGGAGCAAAGCCCACGAACGATCCACGATAACGGCTCGTACTATATTTGCCATCCACGATTTTTCGCGCAGTTCCGCTTTTTCCTGCAACCCGATAGCCTTGAACCTGCGCTGCTTTAGCCCCTTCCGGTCCCGCGGCGGCTTCAAGCCATAACCGAATCTTCTGAGCAACCTCAGGCGGATACACTTGTGTCGTGGTCGGCTGGTCTTCGCGCTTAACCAAGGACAAGCCAATCATGTCGCCGTCGCGCGCAAACACTGTGTAGGCACGCGCCATTTGCAATAGCGAAACGGATAACCCGTATCCGTATGCCATCGTTGCTTTTTCGATTAAGCGCCAACGCTCATAAGGTCTGAGCCGGCCCGCTGCAGCCCCGGGAAACCCGGTCTGAGGAACCTGTCCCAAACCGAGCTCATTAAAACGACCCCACATTTCTTGCGCCTGAAGTCTTTCTGATATCAAGGTCATCCCGATATTGCTGGACTTGAGCAATACCCCCGCCGGATCGAGCGTGCCATTGGCACTGACGTCGCTGATCGTTGCGCCTTGATAAGCAAATTTGCCGTTACCCGTATTGAACAGTGTAGTGGGCGTGATCCGTTTTAAATCAAGCGCCAGGCCGACCGTAAAAGGTTTCATGATCGACCCGGGCTCAAACGTATCTGTCAACGCCTGGTTCCGAAGGTTACCGCCGCGAAACGAGTCGCGACGATTCGGATCATAGGTGGGCATATTTCCCAACGCAAGCATCTCGCCCGTTTTGACATCAATCACCACAGCTGCTGCGCCCTTGGCCTTGTTGGTTACCATGGCTTCTTGCAACGCGCGATACACCTGATACTGAATTCGAGTATCGAGTGATAGCTTGATATCGCGACCGTCTACCGGAAAATCAACGGCACCAACGCCATCGATGTGACGGCCTAACCGATCACGCACCACACGACGGCTGCCCGAATGGCCCGAAAGCGTTTCATTAAACGCAAGTTCAACGCCCTCTTGCCCTTGGTCTTCTAAATTATTAAAACCAACCACGTTGGCCATGACTTCACTTTCAGGATATAACCGGCGATTATCAGGCTGTTGAATCAGCCCAGGGATTCGCAAGTCGGTTACTTTTTGCGCCACATCCAGAGGCACTTGCCTTTTTAAATAGACAAACGGCTTTTCTTCAGCCATTTTTTTGCGCAGTTCTTCGCTCGACATGTCGAGTAGCTCAGCGAGTTGCTGTAATTTTTTAGTCGAAGTTTCTTTGATTTCTTTTGGCCGAATCGCAATCGATCGGGCTGGCACACTCGCGGCCAACACCACGCCATTACGATCCAGGATTTTCCCTCGACTGGCATGTAAGGTCAGCGTACTTTCATAAATACGCTCGCCACGTTGCTGTAAAAATTGAGTCGTAATACCCTGTAAATACAGCGCTCTGACAGCCAGCGCCGCGAACGCCAATCCTAATAAAATCAATACAAGCCGACCGCGCCATAGCGGGTAATGAACTTGCAAAACGGGATTGTCAAAAAATGGCAGCCTCTTCATCTTGCCCCTCGCGCCGTCGTACTTGAGGCTGGCTGATTAATATAAATCGTCCGTTCTGGAACGATCGAGATCATTTTGAGCTGTTCGCGCGCGAGCTTATCGATGCTCGCGTTGCGGGCGTGTTCTGCACGATCAAGCTGCAATTGCCTCCACTCAATCTCAAGTGTGAGCGCCTGTGTTTTTGATCGATCAAACTCAACATATAACTGGCGCGCCTGATAACGCGCAGTCACGAGCGAGATTGCCGACAGCATCAACACGGCCGCGACTAGGATGCAAAGCCGCCCCATCAGTGCGCCCCTTTTTTGCTACGACGCGAGGCACGTAACGGGGTAGGCGAATAGGCCGCAGCGCCTTGTTCTCCAAGTGAAGTGGCAGTGCGTTCGGCTACCCGCAATACCGCTGAGCGCGAACGTGGGTTATCGGTGGTCTCAGTATGTGCGGGTAAAACACGCGCGAGTGCCAACAGCACAGGCTGAGGCATTTCACTTTCGCGCAGAGGGAGTCGGGCGTACGCTGCTTCAGGTTTAGAAGCTGCGGTAATGAACTGCTTGACAACGCGATCTTCCAACGAGTGGAAGCTAATCACGGCCATACGTCCGCCTGTTTTTAATAAAGTCAGAGCTGCCTGGAGGGCGCTCTCGAGTTCTTCCAATTCACGATTGAGGTAAATCCGTAAAGCCTGAAAGGTGCGTGTAGCCGGATGTTGACCCTTTTCGCGCGTACGGACGACACCTGACACGAGCTCGGCGAGCTCGAGCGTGGTGTTGATCGGGCGTTCTGCGCGGCGAGCATCAATCGCCTTTGCAATCTGAAAAGCAAACCGTTCTTCGCCATACCTGACTATGACCTCCCGCATCTCTTCAATACTGGCCTGCACCAACCATTGCGCAGCTGTCTCACCTCGCGTAGTGTCCATTCTCATGTCAAGCGGGCCATCCCGCATAAATGAAAATCCACGCCCTGCATCATCAATCTGCGGTGACGAAACCCCCAGATCTAACATCACGCCATCTATGGCTTCAATGTCCAAGGCCAGCAGAGCCTCTCGCATATCACCAAACGCTTCATGCACCACCGACACACGGCGGTCTATCCGCGCCAATTCAAGTGCCACCTCAATTGCTTGAGGATCTTTATCAAATACAACGAGCCGTGCATCAGCACTGAGCCGGGCCAAGAGCGCCTTTGAATGACCACCTCGACCAAACGTGCCGTCTACATACACCCCCGACAATCGCGCTGCTTGCTCAGCCGCCAGATCGTCAGAAAACACCTGTCTCTTACCGTAATCAGCCATCACCAAAGACTCGATGGTCGGCTCGAGCAGCACGGGCCGATGGACAAACTCGGTCACGGCTTAAAACGAAAACTGATTTAAAACATCACCCATGGCTTGCGTCAGATCAGCAGCCTCTCGACGCGTCAATGCTGCTGCATCCCACAACTCAAAGTGCGCACCCATTCCCAGCAACATCACGTCGCGCGTAAAACCCGCAGCAGTGCGCAATTCGGGGGCAATCAAAATTCGCCCCGAACCATCGATCTCTACATCTTGTGCGTTACCAAGCAGCAGACGTTGCAATGAGCGCGCTGACATTGGAAAGGCCGCGATCTGCTCGCGTTTGGTTTCCCACTCAGGACGCGGATAGACCAACAAGCAGCCGTCAGGGTGGCGGGTAAGTGTCAAGCAGCCCTTAGCCTGCTCAACAAGAGCGTCGCGATGCCGGGTCGGAACATTGATCCGACCTTTAGCGTCTAGCGTGAGCGCACTACTGCCTTGAAACACCCTTTTACCCCACTTAAATACACAAAAACCTACTTTTCACCACTCTAAGCGAATCATTCAGCCTGGTCAAGCGTAAATTGTGTTTTTTTCAATCGGAACAAGGGGTTAGCGTATTATTTGAATTTTTTATCTAAGAATAATAATCAAATAAATCAATGGATTGGAGGGCAAAGTCAAAGTCGTTTATTACATAATAATTTAGGGAATACCCTATAGGCTAAATAGATTTTGGTCGTACTGGTGTTTTTTTTGTGAGAAATGCTCAAAAAAGGTGCAAGGCAGACCTATAGGCCGGATTCTGTAAGCCTAATTACTTAGGCTGGCAATCATTCCTCTTGGCACGCCATTGCTGACATGCTCTAGCCACCTACCCGCATACTTGAGCGAGCCGCCCGTCGTGACACAAGGTCACACGCATGCCTATTTGGTGTTGCTCCGGATAGAGGTTGCCGCGTTTCACCCTGCACTGTCGAATTTGACTCGCAAATTCAGCATCACGGCAACACCGTGACAGAGTGCACCCGAAAGCACACCCCCAATGCAGACTCGTCTCTGTGGCCCTAGTCCTCAGCGATGTTGCCAGCTTGCGCCAACACATAACTGGACGGTCGTTAACCGTTATCCTGCCCTGTGGAGTCCGGACCTTCCTCGCTGCCCGAAGGCACCGCGATTGCCCAGTCTGCCTTGCGCACTCATTGTACGACCCAATCCCCCAGGGATCGGAGGCAGCCCTAAACAGTAAATCCCATGTCCTGC
>CALQNE010000003.1 GCA_943331855.1 Bordetella parapertussis | reverse complement strand
TTGAGAATCGCCTCGTCAGTTTCTCGAGCATCGGCACGGCCCAGGCTGTGCCAAATATCGATCCCCTGGGTTTTTTCTTGCTCAGCTGAGGACAGAACCGGTTCGATTGCAACCATACTCATGTTGCAGCGTTCTGCGAAGGTTCGTTCGGGGTCCCAGACGTAGGCGACGCCGCCGGACATGCCGGCCGCAAAGTTACGCCCTGTCGCACCCAGTACAACGACCGTTCCACCAGTCATGTACTCACAACCATGATCGCCTGTGCCTTCGACGACGGCCGCTGCGCCCGAGTTGCGCACTGCAAAGCGTTCGCCTGCGACACCATTGAAGTAAGCCTCGCCACCGGTTGCGCCATAGAGCACCGTGTTGCCGATAATGATGTGGTCAGTGCCTAAGCCGCGAAAATCGTTGGGCGAGCGCACAATAATTCGACCGCCTGACAGGCCTTTGCCGACGTAGTCATTGCCTTCGCCGACCAAGTCGAGGGTGATGCCGCGTGCCAGAAACGCGCCAAAGCTTTGGCCTGCGGTGCCGTTGCACTGGATATGAATCGTGTCGTCGGGCAAGCCTTCATCGCCGTAACGCGTGGCAATGCGGCCCGAGAGCATGGTTCCGATCGTACGGTTGCGATTGCGCACCGGCACGATAAACGAAACTTTTTCGCCGCGTTCAATGGCGGCTTTACTACGCTCGATTAGTTCGTGATCCAGGGCAGACTCAAGACCGTGATCCTGCGTTTCAATCTGACGGCGCGGACTATCGTTATTCGGCTGATAAAACACACGACTGAAATCTAGACCGTGTGCTTTCCAATGCTCAATACCAGAGCGGGTGTCAAGCAAATCGACACGCCCGACGAGGTCGTCAAACGAGCGAATGCCAAGCTGCGCCATAATTTCGCGAACTTCTTCAGCAACAAAAAAGAAGTAGTTCACGACATGCTCTGGTTTGCCTTGAAACTTTTGCCGCAAGACGGGGTCTTGCGTGGCTACGCCAACCGGGCAGGTGTTCAGATGGCATTTGCGCATCATGATGCAACCTTCAACGACAAGCGGCGCCGTCGCAAAACCAAACTCGTCAGCACCGAGTAACGCGCCGATCGCAACGTCGCGTCCAGTCTTCATTTGCCCATCGGCTTGCACGCGGATACGGCTGCGCAACTTGTTGAGCATCAGGGTTTGCTGAGTTTCGGCTAAGCCAAGCTCCCAGGGTGTGCCCGCGTGTTTGATGGAGGAGACGGGCGAGGCCCCTGTGCCGCCGTCATGCCCCGAGATGGTGACGTGATCGGCCTTTGCTTTGGCAACACCTGCAGCAACGGTGCCTACGCCGACTTCAGAGACAAGCTTGACAGAAATCGAGGCGCGCGCATTCACGTTTTTTAGATCATGAATCAGCTGCGCTAAATCTTCGATCGAATAAATATCGTGATGCGGTGGAGGCGAAATTAAACCCACGCCTGGAACTGAGCAGCGCAGTTTGGCGATGTATTCGGATACCTTGTGCCCAGGCAATTGTCCGCCCTCACCAGGCTTAGCACCCTGTGCCATTTTGATCTGAATTTGATCGGCACTTGACAGGTATTCGGCGCTGACGCCAAACCGACCAGACGCAACTTGCTTAATTTTAGAGCGCATTGAATCGCCGGCTTGCAAGGGCACGTCAGCGGCAATACGATCGGCGCCGAGTTCAGAGGCGAGCGTAGCGCCCGCCTTAATGCCACTGTTACCGGTGCGCAGTTCGTTGCGATAGCGCAGTTCGTCTTCACCACCCTCGCCAGTATTAGATTTGCCGCCGATGCGGTTCATGGCGACTGCCAGAACAGAATGGGCTTCAGTCGAGATTGAACCCAAAGACATGGCGCCAGTAGCAAAGCGTTTGACAATTTCTTTGGCGGGCTCGACCTCGTCGATTGAAATGGCGCGCGCGGGGTCAACCTTGAATTCAAAGAGCCCGCGCAACGTCATATGACGCCGACTTTGATCGTTGATCAGTTGAGCGTACTCTTTGTAAGTGCGATAGTTGTTGGCGCGTGTCGCGTGTTGCAACTTGGCAATTGAATCGGGCGTCCACATATGTTCTTCACCGCGCACGCGGTAGGCATACTCGCCACCAGCATCCAGCGCGTTTGCAAGAACAGGGTCGTTACCAAAAGCTGCGCGATGTGTGCGTAGCGCTTCTTCGGCGACTTCGAAAATTCCGATCCCTTCGATGGTGCTGGCGGTGCCTGAAAAATATTTGTTGACCAAGGCCGTGCGCAAACCGACTGCTTCAAAAATTTGCGCGCCACAATAAGACATATAAGTAGAAATGCCCATCTTGGACATCACTTTATTGAGGCCTTTGCCGATTGCTTTGATATAGTTTTTTTCGGCCTTCTCGGGCGTCGCTGACATTTGCTTCAAGCTTTCGAGGGCAAGAAACGGATGAATGGCCTCGGCGCCGTAACCACCTAGCAAGGCAAAGTGATGAACTTCACGCGCCGAGCCGGTCTCGACAACCAAACCAGTGTTGGTGCGTAAGCCCGCGCGAATCAGGTGCTGATGAATGGCAGAGGTGGCAAGCAAGGCGGGAATCGCGACGCGTTCGTGATCGACGTGGCGGTCGGTCAGGATGAGGACGGTGAACCCAGTGTTCACGGCATCAACTGCGCGCGCGCAGAGCGCAGCCAAGCGGGCTTCGATCCCTTGGGCACCCCAGGCAGCCGGGTAAGTGATATCAAGCTCAAAACTGCGAAACTTATCGCCTGTGACCTCGGCGATGGATCGCAACTGCGCCATCTCGGCCACGTCGAGCACGGGCTGAGTGACCTCTAAGCGCAGGGGAGGATTCACGTTGTTGATGTCAAGCAGATTTGGCTTGGGCCCAATAAAAGACACCAGCGACATCACCATTTGTTCGCGGATGGGGTCGATGGGTGGGTTGGTGACCTGAGCAAACAGCTGACGAAAATAATTGTAAAAAGGTTTTGCGCGGCTCGACAAAATTGCTAAGGGCGCATCGTTGCCCATTGAGCCAATTGACTCTTCGCCCGTCTCGGCCATCACTTCAAGAATGAACTTGTAATCTTCTTGCGTCCAGCCAAATGCCTGCTGACGGTCGAGTAAGGTTTCGTTCGGGTTGGACAGCGCTGCGTTTTCAGGTGCCGGCAATGATTCGAGCTTCACGCGCAAACGATCAATCCATTGCCGGTATGGCCGTGAGTTCGCAAGTTGTGATTTGATTTCGGCATCGTCGATGATGCGACCTTGTTCGAGGTCGATTAAAAACATTTTGCCTGGTTGCAGACGCCACTTTTTGACGATCCGATTTTCGGGAATCGGTAAGGTTCCGGCTTCGGAGGCCATGATGACCATATCGTCATCGGTGATCAGGTAACGGGCTGGACGTAAGCCGTTGCGATCAAGCGTTGCGCCAATCTGACGGCCATCGGTAAAGGCAACGGCGGCGGGGCCATCCCAGGGCTCCATCATCGCTGCATGGTACTCATAGAAGGCGCGACGGCTCGCGTCCATATGCGTATGTTGTTCCCAGGCTTCTGGAATCATCATCATCATGGCGTGGGCCAGTGAATATCCCGACATAACCAAGAGCTCGAGACAGTTGTCAAAGGTTGCGGTGTCTGACTGCCCTTCATAGACGATGGGGTATAACTTTTGAAGGTCATCCCCAAGCACAGCAGATTGCATCATGCCTTCGCGAGCGCGCAACCAGTTGAAGTTACCTTTGACCGTGTTGATCTCGCCGTTGTGCGCAATCATGCGATAAGGATGTGCAAGCGGCCAAGCCGGGAACGTGTTTGTCGAAAAACGTTGATGAACTAAGGCGACGGCTGAGACGGTTAATGGATCGGCGAGGTCGCGGTAGTAACGACCGACCTGATCTGCGAGCAGTAAGCCTTTGTAGACAATGGTGCGCACGGAAGCCGAGGGGACGAAATATTCTTGACCATGCACCAAGCCCATTGCTTGGATTGCGTGGCTCGCAGTTTTGCGAATCACATAAAGTTTGCGTTCGAGGGCATCCGGCACCATGACATCGGCGCCGCGACCAATAAATAGCTGGCGAATAACAGGTTCGCAAGCGCGTACAGTGGGCGACATGGGCATGTCGGCATCCACCGGCACATCGCGCCAACCTAGAACGACTTGTTTTTCAGCACGCACTGCGCGCTCGAGTTCTTGTTCACAGGCCAGACGCGAAGCGATTTCTTTTGGTAAAAAAACCATCGCGACGCCGTATTCACCCGGAGCGGGTAGCGTCACGCCCTGGCGCGCCAGATCTTGTCTAAAGAAAGCGTCGGGAATTTGTATCAAAATACCCGCGCCATCGCCCATGAGCTTATCGGCACCGACCGCGCCACGGTGGTCGAGGTTTTCAAGGATTTTTAGGCCTTGCTGGACGACCGAATGACTTTTTTGCCCCTTGATATGTGCCACGAAGCCGACGCCGCAGGCATCATGCTCGTGAGCGGGCGAATAAAGCCCTTGGGCTTTGGGTAGGCCGCTGTGGCCAATTGCCGCGGACTGTTGCTGTGCGGCGGGCTGAAATTTCAAGGGAAAAGTTTGCATAAGGTGCTCCGGAACCACTAAAGGCATGTTGCAGTGCGAGGCAGAGACGATACGCCTGAAAATGCGGCACTGCAAGAGGAATTAATTGGGGTGCGTCCCTATTTAATCTGACGAGCAAACGCAGGCAGAATTAAATGGGGACGCATCGGTTGACTAGGTGGCCCGTTTGGGTCGGCCGCGAACCCCTGGCGCTACCCGTCGATTGGCCGAGGTGGCTAGCTCAGTTAAAAAAGTCGCACTCCCTAAGCCCCACTGGCCTCGTATTGCAGCCCCAATTTTTTGATCCTGCGCAAACGTGTTGCCCTGGTTGAGCAGTTCGCGGTAGGCAGCTTGTCGATCAAAGGGAGTGTTGCCACAGAGCCAATAGTCGTGATGCGGTTGCAACCATGACGCACGTGAGTCGCCGCCCTCGGTGTGTGAAACGGCCGAAGACCAGGCCCATTGCGAGGGCTCGCTGACTAAGCCCTCGCGCACGGGGCTGCGCTCAAGCCAAATCAGGCTAGGGAGTACCCAGTGCTCAGGTTCGGGGATCGTGGATCGATAGCGCCCAATGAACACCGTACCAATTTTTAAGTGCGCGGCGAGCCTGCGGCCCAGGTCTTGCACCAGTCGAGGCACGCCAAGAGTATCGTTTGGCGTTAAAAGTAAAGATAGGCTCTTGGACGACAGGTACCAGCCGTGCACGGACAGGTCATGCAGCTGCGCACTTTGGCCAAGCCAGGCTAATAAAAGTTGGTAGTTTTGCACTGCCGCCAGGCTAGGCGCCAAGCTGATCATATTAGCGAACTGCGCAGTGATCAGTTGTGCCATTGCTGGGGCGTACAGCCGTGGTAGCCGAGCCATATCTAAGTGGTCTTGATGCCCAGCATCGCGGCTAGGGCTTGCGAAGGCGGTAGAACAGATTTGGGGCGCTTACGATATACAGGTTGCCACCTTCATCGGTCGCGACGCCTTCAGGGCGAGGCATGGGCGTTGCGCCTTTTGAGGATAACGACAACATACCGCGCCCCTCACCGCTATCTCCGTCAAGCTGCACAATTATTTGGGATTCTTCGCTGAGCAAAAACACGCGCCCTGTCGCTGGGTCGACTTCGACTGACGAAAGATCCGTTGCAAAAGGCACTTCATCCAGCCAACGACTCACGTTTTCAATTCTGAGGCCTCTTGAGTCGGGCGCTTGCAAATAATTCAGGCCACTTACTCTGTAAAGCGCCCGCGGACTATGCTCTTTGGCGATATAGAGGCGGTCTCGCTTCAGGTCATAGCCTAAACCCTGAAACCCGTAGTTGCTATCTTCAGACTCGCCGAACCGCAGCACTAAAGAAAAGGCGCGTGTGGTGTCGATGGTTTGTGGTGTGACGGGGATTTCAACGAGTGCGACGCGATTGCGCTTGCCATTCACGAGCGCGAGCCGATTGCCACCGATCCAGGCGACGCCATCGACATCAGACATACCCTTGAGGGGGTAGGTTGCAAGCAACTGACCATCTATTGACAGGGCAACAAGGGTGGTGGGTTTATTTGACACGGCCCAAAGACGCTTTTGCAGCGCGTCATAGGTCAGCCCTGAGAGGTTTCCTTCAATTCCCTCAATGACTTTGGCACGATCTGGCGTTGCGTAGCCCGTGAGCGTGTTACCGCCCCCACTCGCCACCTTTTTCTCGAACTCCGCCTCTTTAGCGGCTAAGCCAGAAACCCAGCGGTAGGCGACTTGCTCGGCATGGTAGAAGCGCACGCCGATGTAAGTTGTCCAGCCAACGGCTATGACAAGCAGACATGCCAACAAAATTTTTGATAAAAACTTGACTAAATCGGCCATACCCGAACCTAAAGTGAACCGGCAAACCTAAACCCTGCTAGCCGCCGACCGGAGCACCTTGAGATTAACACCCCGAGAAGAAATGCGGAACTTTCTGACCCAGAAGCCGTCTTATTGGCACTCGGGTGGCGAGAGTGCTAATATATTCGTATGCATCGTCACCGCGTTTTGGAGCGATCAACACATGACTAACTCGGCTGCTTTGACCCTAAAACCATCACAATTAGCAATGGCTATCTCGAATCCTGGCTCGCTTGGGACGATAGACGCCTACATCTCAACGGTTAATCGCTTGCCGGTGCTTTCGGCTGAGCAAGAGATTAAGCTCGCCCAGCGCTTGCGTGACAGCGATGATATCGATGCAGCCCGTGAGTTGGTGCTGTCGCATTTGCGTTTGGTTGTATCGGTTGCCCGCCAGTATTTGGGCTACGGTTTGCCCCATGCTGATCTGATTCAAGAAGGAAACGTTGGCCTGATGAAGGCCGTCAAGCGTTTTGATCCAGAGCGCGGGGTGCGGTTAGTCTCGTTTGCGGTGCACTGGATTAAGGCCGAGATTCACGAGTATGTCGTGCGAAATTGGCGCATGGTCAAGGTTGCGACCACAAAAGCCCAGCGCAAACTGTTTTTTAATTTGCGCAGCATGCGACCCGACGGCCAAACACTTGACTCGAGTCAAGTCGCCGAAATTGCGGCAACCCTGAAGGTGAGTCCGGAAGACGTTCGAGAAATGGAAGTGCGAATGTCAGGACGTGAAATATCACTTGAAAACCAAGACGACGACGACGAGTCGTATGCGCCGATCGCGTATTTGTCTGATGACGGGCGCTCGGACCCAACACAAGTGCTTGAGCGCCACGCGCTTGACGACCTGCAGTCCAACGGCTTGTCTCGCGCGCTTGAGGTGCTAGATGAGCGCTCGCGTCGAATCGTTGAGGCGCGCTGGTTGCAAGACGATGGCGGCCCAACTTTACATGATCTGGCTGCTGAGTTTGGCGTTTCAGCAGAGCGTATTCGTCAGATCGAAGTTGCCGCGATGAAAAAAATGCGGTCCCACCTGACCGCTTGACTGTTCATGCGGTCAGATGCCGCTTAGGCAGAGTCTGCCACCGTGCGTCTCAAAAGGTCTTCGGCCAGTACGATTGACGCCTCGAGCGTAAAAGCACCCTCTTTGAGCATGCTGTAAACGATTGAAGGATTGAGCAGCGTAATCTCCATGACTTCTCCATCCCGATTTTTAGGCGTAACCCCGGCGGGAAGCACGCACTCACAGGTCAGTACATCTTCAGATTGATATCCCTCGGACACTTGCCTGCGCATGCGGGTGATCGTTCTGAGTGGTGTACGGTTTGCAATATCTTGCGGGTCAAGGCCAGCCTCTTCGTCGGCCTCGCGCACCAGGCCGGTTTGAAGGTCTTCTTGACTCGAAATCAGACCTCCCACGAGGGTATCCCACATACCCGGATCGGTCGCCTTGGTGAGGGCGCGCCTGGCAACCCAAAGCCCACCGTCAGCTGACCAACCGCTTAAGTGAACGGCCCGCGTGATCAAGCCCAAGGGGCGCACGATGCCGCGTTCGACGGCGGCGATTGGCGGCCTGAGGGTGGACGATGCCTCGGGGCCGTCGTCGTCCACCCAGACGTCCAAGAGTTCATTGCGCCAACCGGGGGCGCAGCCCGCCAGTCGAAGTGTGTTTGCCACCGACGCGAGCAGTGCGTTTAAAGCGGGTCCAGAACCGGCCAGCCTGCCAATGTGTGCATGATCGGGCTTAAGTTCGACACCCTCCAGGCCCGAAAGCGCTTGCGCCGCTTTTGAAAAAAGCCACCCACAGCGTTGCCCGCCGATTAAAAGCGGCAGCGAACCTGTTTGGGGAGGCTGATTGGCGCGGCTTAAAAGGTCGTCAAACAGGCTTTGCAGGCTTGTACGGTCTAAAGAAAGTCTTGTGGAATACATAAAGTCATTAAGGGCTTAGAGTCGACACAGATTGTAGGGCAGCGAGACCTTCTCAGCCACGCTATAATCCTCGGGGTTTAATACGAATATCTTTTATTAATGATTTGCGTTGGTTCAAGGCACCAAAATGCCAAGAGTCCAACAATCCAACAATTTTGTGTAGATAGCGCCTGTTATCCATGTAGCCTTAGTGGTTATGGATGTTGGCACTGAAGCGCAACGTATTCGAGGTTCAGCATGAAGAAGGTCAGAGGGTTACTGGGCGCCTGTGCCATGCTTTTTTGTGGTGTGGTCAGCGCACAAGTTAAAGACATGCCGGGCGGGCCCCGTGTCAATCAGCTTAATTTGCCAGAAGGCGTAACCCAGATCGCCAAAGATATTGCATGGTTGCATTGGTTCATGCTGATCGTGTGCATGGTGATTTTTGTTGCCGTGTTCGGGGTCATGTTTTATTCAATTTGGGCGCACCGTAAGTCGCGCGGCGCCAAAGCAGCCACGTTCCATGAGCACTTAGGTGTTGAAGTCGCCTGGACGGTCATCCCCTTCGTTATCGTGATTGCAATGGCCTTGCCGGCCACCCGTACGGTCGTCGCCATGAAAGACACCAGCGGCGCAGACATCACCGTGAAGGTGACGGGTTATCAATGGAAATGGGGTTATGAATACATCGATGGCCCAGCGGCCGGCGTTAAATTTTTATCCAACTTAGCGACGCCTCGTGCGCAGATCGAAGGCAAAGAGCCACGCGGTCCGCTGTACCTGATGGAAGTGGATAATCCCTTGGTTGTGCCAATAGGTAAAAAAATCCGTATTGCTGTTACGGGTGGTGATGTGATCCATTCTTGGATGGTGCCTGATTTGGCTGTCAAGCAAGATGCGATCCCCGGCTTTATCCGAAGCGTTTGGTTCCGTGCCGAAAAAGTTGGTGAGTTTCGCGGGCAGTGCACTGAGCTCTGCGGTAAAGATCATGCCTTTATGCCAATCGTCGTGAAGGTTGTTTCTGAACAAGACTATGCAACCTGGTCAGCAGAGCAGAAAAAATTGCTTGCAGCTGCGGCCGATGATCCAAATAAAGAATGGTCGGCGGCCGACCTAGTTGCCCGTGGCGAAAAAGTTTATGCGGCAAATTGCGTGGCATGTCATCAAGGTAGTGGTAAGGGCGTTGTTGGTGCTTTCCCAGCGCTTGATGGCAGCAAGATGGTGTTAGGTCCTAAGGCAGACCAGATCCAGATTCTGCTTAAAGGCAAGCAGGGTACGGCAATGGCCGCTTTTGGTGGCCAGTTAAATGACGTTGAAATTGCGTCGGTGATTACCTTTACGCGTGCCTCTTGGGGTAACGCCGGCAAAGGGCAAGATCCCGTTGTTTCTCCAGCAGATATCAAGGCAGCACGTTAAGTTTCGTCACATTTTGTTTAGATCGGCTGATGATCGCGCCAGGTGTGCGATTACGGTGAAAGCAGGATAGGAGTCAACTATGAGCAGCGTTACAGCAGACCACGTTTCAGGCCACGGCCATGACCATGCACACCACATGCCACAGGGTTGGCGTCGGTGGCTATTTGCAACCAACCATAAAGACATCGGTACGATGTACCTGATCTTTTCTTTTGCCATGCTGATGGAGGGCGGTACCTTAGCTCTGTTGTTGCGTACTGAGTTATTTCAGCCTGGACTTCAGTTCTTTCGTCCTGAACTGTTTAACCAGTTCACAACGATGCATGGTTTGATCATGGTGTTTGGCGCGATCATGCCGGCTTTTGTTGGCTTTGCAAACTGGATGGTGCCACTGCAAGTCGGTGCAGCCGACATGGCCTTTGCGCGCATGAACAACTTTAGTTTTTGGTTGTTGCCGGTTGCGGGCGCGTTGTTAACCGCTTCATTCTTTGTTCCTGGTGGTGCCACTGCGGCGGGTTGGACGTTATACGCGCCACTGACCTTGCAAATGGGCCCAGGCATGGATATGGCTATTTTCGCGATGCACTTGATGGGTGCTTCTTCGATTATGGGTTCAATCAATATTGTGGTCACCATCTTGAACATGCGCGCCCCTGGCATGACTCTGATGAAAATGCCATTGTTTTGCTGGACTTGGTTAATCACCGCGTATTTGTTGATTGCAGTGATGCCCGTGTTGGCAGCCGCGATCACCATGGTGTTGACAGATCGTCACTTTGGTACAGGCTTCTTTAATGCTGCTGCTGGTGGCGACCCCGTTTTGTATCAGCACATTTTCTGGTTCTTCGGGCATCCCGAGGTTTACATCATGATTTTGCCGGCCTTCGGCATCGTGTCAGCAATCATCCCGGCCTTTGCGCGTAAACCACTGTTTGGTTATGCCTCGATGGTTTATGCAACAGCTTCTATTGCCATCCTGTCATTTATCGTCTGGGCGCATCACATGTTTGCGACGGGGATGCCGGTTACGGGTCAGCTGTACTTCATGTACGCAACGATGCTGATTTCGATTCCAACGGGCGTCAAGGTCTTAAACTGGGTTGCGACAATGTGGAAAGGTTCGATGACCTTTGAAACGCCCATGCTGTTTGCGGTCGGTTTTATTTTTGTATTTACGATTGGCGGGTTCACTGGCTTGATTCTGTCGATGGCGCCGATTGATATTCAGGTGCACGATACGTATTACGTGGTTGCGCATTTCCACTACGTGTTGGTGGCGGGCTCGCTGTTTGGTTTGTTTGCCGGCACGTATTACTGGTTGCCGAAGTGGTGTGGCTACATGTACGACGAAAAACTGGGCAAGATCCACTTTTGGTCGAGCATGATTTCTTTCAACATCACGTTCTTCCCAATGCACTTTATGGGTTTGGCTGGCATGCCCCGTCGTTATGCTGATTACGCAGCACAGTTCACAGACTTTCATCAAATCGCCACCATTGGTGCGTTTTGGTTTGGCCTCTCGCAGTTGCTGTTCCTCTACATTATCTTGAAAGCCTATGCAGGTAAGGGTGCACCCGCTGCTGCTAAGCCATGGGATGGTGCTGAGGGCCTAGAGTGGACAGTGCCTTCGCCGGCGCCGTTCCATACGTTTGAAACACCACCAGAAGTTAAATAGGTTTAACAATGCCCACCGAAGAACAGCGCCGTAAAAACCGGCGGACCGGTTTGTTTTTTGCTGTCCTGGTGGTGGGCCTGTTTGCTTACACGGTAGGTCGGCAAGTTTATTTACATTACTTTTCTTGATTGCTGCGACGGTTGCATGAGCGATGATTTAAAAGAACTTGCTCAACGCAAATTGAGTTTTTTTCAAACACTGAAAGCAGTTCTTTGGGCGTTGTTCGGCGTGCGAAAGGGCGCTGGTTATCAAGACGATATTGCGAAGCTTAATCCTGTGCACTTGATTATTGCCGGGATTGTATTGACGGTTATTTTTGTGGTGAGTTTGGTCAAGATCGCTGGTTGGGCGATTACCCTGCTGACTTAGAGTTAACAATTAACATTGCGTAAGTTTGGAGAACAGAATGAGTGCATCCCACTCTACCCACGGCAACGTAGCACCCTATTACTACGTACCTGCTGACTCGGCACACCCGGTACGTGCGAGTGTTGCGCTATTGGTCGTGATGTTTGGTGCGTCCGCTTGGATCAACGGGGTCGACGTTGCCAAATGGGCTGTACTCGCAGGCTTGCTTGGACTTTTTGTCATCTTGTATTACTGGTTTGGTGATGCGATTCAAGAGTCTGAATCAGGAATGAACAGCAAGCGTATCGATATGTCATATCGCTGGAGCATGAGCTGGTTCATTTTTTCAGAAGTTATGTTTTTTAGCGCGTTTTTTGGCGCACTCTGGTACACGCGTACGATTACTCTGCCCTGGTTAGGTGACTTGGATCACAAGTTGTTGTTGTGGCCAGACTTCAATGCGGTATGGCCAAACCTGGGCCCTGCCGGTGTGGTTGAGGCCTTTCAAACAATGGGCCCTTTTTGGTTGCCAACGATTAACACAGCACTGCTGTTGAGTTCGGGCGTGACGTTGACGATTTCTCATCACGCTTTGATTGCAGATCATCGTGGCAAAGCAAAGTTCTGGCTGTTTGCAACCATTGTGTTGGGCTTTATTTTTGTGGCCTGCCAGGGATTTGAGTACTACCACGCCTACACCGATTTGAATCTGAAGTTCAACTCGGGTGCGTATGGCTCGTTGTTTTTTATGCTAACGGGTTTTCATGGTTTCCATGTGCTGTTAGGCGCCACGATGTTAACGGTGATTTTGGTTCGCATGATGAAAGGTCATTTCAGATCTGATCATCACTTTGGTTTTGAAGGCGCAGCCTGGTATTGGCACTTTGTTGACGTCGTCTGGTTAGGTTTGTACTTGTTTGTGTACTGGTTTTAATTCAAGCAAGCCTGGCTTTGCAAAAAATAAAAAAGCCGGCTTTGCCGGCTTTTTTATTGGATGTGGTCTGGTTATCGTTGAAATCCTGTTGCTTCGATCCATCCCATCCAGTACGAAAACAGCAGTAATAAAAACAAGACCACCGACAACCCGATTCGAAGCGTCAGGGCATTGACGGTTTTGCTTGTTCCACCTTTGTCTCGCATCAGATAAAACAAGGCTGACGCCAGGCTCGCCAAGATGCCGATAAAGGCCAGTATCACCACGATCCGCATGACGATCTCCGTCTAAAACAGGAATTATCGCAGACATGTCGCAATCGCCACCTAAAACACGCACAGTACTTGCGATGACGCTACTTGTCGTTGTTGGGGCGACCTGTATTGCCTTGGGTATCTGGCAGCTTAACCGAGCGACCGAGCGACGCGCCATCGCGTCAAGTATTCAACAAGGGCAAGTGACAACGGCGGTTGATTTAAATACTTCGATGTCGGACCCGGCTCGCTTTAAACACTGGACACCGGCCACGGCGAATGGGCACTGGCGCGGCGATTTGAGCGTGTTGCTCGACAATCGTAATTTAGAGGGCCGCCCAGGGTTGTGGTTAGCCACGCCTTTAGTGATGGTGGATGGTCGTGCCGTGTTGGTGCTCAGGGGCTGGTTTGCGAGGCCTTTAGGCGAGCAAAAGGCACCTGTTGTCGCGACTACACTTGGCGTTCAACAGCTTTCCGGAGAGTTGGCCGAGCATGTGCCAAGAATGTTCGAGCTCTGGTCCTCAGGTCAGGCTAAGCCGAGTAATTTTGGGTTCAAGTCACACGCTGCAGTCACCACACAAATGGACTCAGTTGATACGGCGAAATTGCAACGGGTCCAGAATTTGACGTTGGCTGAGTTCTCCGACCAAAGTGGTTTAAATTTATTGCCTGTAGTGTTATTACAAACAAGCGCCTCGAATGATGGTTTGATCAGAGTGTGGCCTAAGCCGTCTGTGGATGCAGATAAAAACACGGGCTACGCCATGCAGTGGTTTGGCTTTGCGACCATTTGCTTAATTGCATTGCTCGCGATGGCCTGGCGACTTAGACGTAACCAATAGAAATTATATTTAGGCGAAACAAAATGACTGAATCAACTGCTCCCCGTACTCGCTCACGCACGCCACTCGTACTGATTATTTTGTTCAGCCTTGCCCCCGTGCTCGCCGCAGTACTCGCCTATTTCAACCCTGATTTTCGGCCTGAAGGAAGTGTGGCGTATGGCACGTTGATTGAGCCGCAGCGCCCAATCCCTGCGAGTGCCGCCTTAGTAGCCACCACGCTTGATGGCAAGCCTTTTGACGTCGGCACGTTGAAAGGCAAGTGGCTATTAGTCACAGCGGATGGGGGTGATTGCCAGGACGCTTGCGCACGCAAACTGTTTATTTTGCGTAACTCGCATGCAAGTCAGGGCAAAAACGTTGAGCGCTTGGCGCGCGTATGGTTTATCACTGACGATCAACCTGTGCCTGAAAAAGTGCTTGAAGCGTATAAAGGCACGATTATGTTGCGCGTCAAGCCTGAGCAACTTGCAGCGTTTTTATTAGCGGCTCCAGGCGCAGTACAAACACTCGCCGAGCCAATGTGGATTATCGACCCGCACGCCAATTTGATCTTGCAATACCCCGCAAATGCAGAGCCGGAGAAGGTGCGCAAGGACATCAGCAAGCTTGTGTATAACTCAAGGATCGGATGATGACTCAGAGCAGTGAGGCCGCGCCGATCACCCGAACACAGCAACGCTATCGAAAAATTTTATTTTTGACCTGGTTTCTGACGCTGGATTTGATTATGTTTGGCGCGTTTGTGCGGCTGACAGACTCAGGCTTGGGTTGCCCAGACTGGCCCGGTTGTTATGGCAGCGTGACGCCAATTGGGGCCCTGCAATCCATTCGCGAAGCAGCTCAAATCATGCCCGAAGGGCCTGTGACCTTGCCTAAAGCCTGGATCGAAATGATTCATCGGTATGTGGGTGGCTTGCTCGGTGTGTTGATCATGGCGATCTGTTGGATGGCCTGGCGGCACAGAACAAGGTTTGGTCAATCGCCTGCATTGGCGTTCATGACCTTGGTAGCCGTGTGTTTACAAGGCGCGTTCGGCGCATGGACGGTCACGCATCAACTGATGCCGGCCGTCGTCACCGCACATTTGCTAGGAGGCATGAGCTTATTGGCCTTGATGACCTGGCTGGCGGCGCGCGAACGCATGCATGCTGTTGTTTCAGCGCGGGCCCGCGCCTTTGCTGGCTGGGCTTGGTTGGGCCTTTTATTGCTGTTTATCCAAATCGCCTTAGGCGGCTGGGTAAGCACAAATTATGCTGCCTTGGCTTGTATGGATTTCCCAACCTGCCATGGAAGTTGGTGGCCGCAAATGGATGTTGCCAATGGTTTCGCCATCGTGCGTGGTTTAGGCGAACTACCAAGTGGCGAGATGATTTCTCAACCTGCCTTAACGGCGATTCACTGGGTGCATCGAAACGCAGCCTGGGTGGTGTTTGCTTACTGGGGTTGGCTGGCTTGGCAATTGCGGGTTGATGCTGGGTTGCGAGGCCCTGCGACGCTTGTGCTTGGGTTACTTCTTGCCCAATTGCTGACCGGGCTGACCACAATTTTTTTTCAATGGCCACTATTGATCGCCGTGCTGCATAACGGCGGGGCGGCCGGCCTGGTTTTAGGTGTGGTGACCTTGCTGACGCGGCTGGTTCAGCCGCAAGAGCGGCGCTTGTCGGTACAATCGTCCCACACTCATTAAACTGTTGATTATGACTAGCACCACCGCCGTTTCGCCAGGCCTGTTACGCCAGTACCTTGTGCTGACCAAGCCGCGTGTCACCCAGTTGGCGGTGTTTTGTGCGGTGATCGGCATGTTCTTGGCAACACCTGAATTGCCCGAAGCAAAGCGGGTGATCTCTGCGACCATCGGGATCTGGTTGTTGGCCGCCGCTGCGTTTGCGATGAACTGTTTGATCGAGCAGCAAGTTGATGCGCGCATGTTGCGAACTGCTCGTCGCGCCACTGCAACCGGTTCGATCTCTACTCGTCAGGTATTGGTGCTGTCTGGTCTCTTGGGTGCGACTGGTATGGTTGTGTTGTATTTTTTGGTGAACCCTTTGACCATGTGGCTCACCTTTGCGACCTTTGTCGGCTACGCGGTGATCTACACCATCATTCTTAAGCCCCGTACGCCTCAAAACATTGTGATCGGTGGGCTGTCTGGGGCCATGCCGCCCGCGCTCGGTTGGGCCGCAGTTGCAGACTCGGTTCCTGCTGAGGCGTGGTTGTTAGTGCTGATCATTTTTATTTGGACGCCCCCTCATTTTTGGGCGTTGGCGCTATATCGCACAAAAGACTATGCCAACTCTGGCTTGCCGATGTTGCCTGTGACGCACGGTCAGCAGTTTACCCGCCTACATATTTTGCTCTATAGCATCGCCTTGTTAGCAACGACACTGTTGCCTTATGTCGTTGGCATGAGTGGTTGGCTTTATCTCATTGTTGCGGTGGTGTTGGGGATTATGTTTATTGTGTATGCCTTTAAGCTTTACCGTGTATACAGCGATGAGCGCGCGCGACAGTTGTTTCGGTTTTCAATTTTATATTTGTCTTTACTCTTTGCAGCATTGCTGGCCGATCACTGGCTCATTATGGTGCCGCTTTGATGGGTAATCGGCTTTTGCGTTTGATCGCCGTCGCACTGCTAAGCTTGTGTGCATTGCACTTGTCTGGCTGCAACGACGCCACTCCCAAATTTAAAGGAAGCGATATTACCGGTACCCACTTGGGTAAAGACCTCGCCCTAACGGGGTCAGATGGCAAGGCGTATACGCTAGAAAGCTTTAAAGGTAAGGTTGTTCTGATTATGTTTGGGTTTACCCAGTGTCCGGATGTATGCCCAAGCGCATTAGCCGAGTTGACTCAAGTGATGAAGCTCTTGGGCAACGATGCGAAACGTGTTCAGGTTGTACTGATCACTGTTGATCCAGAACGAGATACGCAAGAGGTATTGAAGGCGTATGTGTCCGGCTTTGATCCGCAGTTTTTAGGGCTGACCGGTACGCCTGAACAGATCAAAAAAGCGGCGAGCTCGTTCAAAGTTTATTACGCAAAAACTGCCGGCGTACAAGGCAATTATTCAATGGATCACAGCGCGTCATTTTATTTAATGGATGTAGCAGGAGAGTCACGGGTTTTGTTAAACAACAACATCGGTGCGGCCGCGATCGCACACGATATTCAACGGCTATTGCGTTAACGTGACGATGTTATGTCGAGGCTAAGCGCGAGTCGCTAAAGTCTCTTGCCAGGTGGCAATGGCGCTTTGCGCGCGTTCAGACAGGTCGGCGATGGCAATTTGCTTGCTTCGTTCGATAATCATCAGTGCGTAGGGCGTCGCCAGGCTTGAGGCCTCGGGACACAGGCGTAACTCTTCACCTACAGATGGGCTGCGTTGGCGCCAGAAATTGATGGCGGATTCGAGTTCGGTCAGGGTGAGAAATGTTGGCATAACGACATTGTTGCAGAATATTTGGACTTTAAGCATTCCTAGGCCCGACGCGAGAGGTTTTTTTGCCTGCCAGAAGCACCTCAGATGCGAGTAATATCTAGAACTAATTCTCTATAAAAAGGCTCTTTATGAGTGCGACGCCTTCTAATCCTTTTGTACTGCCCGGGTTTGGTCAAAGTGGCGATGCGGCGACGAATCCTTTGATGGCCAGTTTAGAGATGATGCGCCAGGCTTTTGCCGGTTTGGCAGGCCCCGCGGGCATGACGGGTGGCTTGTCTTTAAACCCCCCCATGAATCCTGAAGAGCTTGAGCGCAAAATTGCCGAGCTTAAGTCAGTTGAAAACTGGCTTAAATTAAACTTGTCGATGCTCAGTAGCACGATCCAGGGAATGGAAGTTCAGCTGGCGACCATCGCGACACTCAAGTCGTTTATGGCGGCCAATTCGGCAGCTGTGGCGCCTGATAAGACCTCGAATTCGCAGTCTACGCCACCTAGTTGGATGAGCGGTTGGCCAACGACGCCATCGCCGTCAGAGCCTTCCGCAAAAACGCCGCAGGCTGAGTCAAAGGGCCCTGCAGCAAGCGACTCAGGTGTTGCAGCACCGCCGGCAGCTGCGAAAGCGTGGTGGGATATGTTGCAACACCAGTTCAGTCAGGTGGCCGCTGCAACCGCTGCGAGTATGGCATCAACGCCAGCACCATCCGCTGGGAAGGCCCCAGCTAAACGGGCCCGCACGGCTAAGAAGGCAAGTTCAAAAGTCAATACAAAGAAAGCGTCTTAAAAAAACCTAAAACAGTCATGAACAAGCGCACCAGACCATGTTGAATATCGTGATTTTGGCCGCAGGCCAAGGCAAGCGGATGCAGTCTAGCCGCCCTAAGGTGTTACATACAATCGCAGGGCGCGCGATGTTATCGCATGTGCTAGATGGTGCGCGTGCACTCGAGGCGGATGGCATTGTGGTGGTGGTCGGGCACGGTGCCGAACATGTACAGCAGGCTTTTGCTCAAGAAAGCGATTTACAGTTTGTACTGCAGGAGCCTCAGCTGGGTACGGGGCATGCGGTATTACAAACGGTCACGCAGTTAAAAGAAGATGGACGTGATGATGTCACGATTGTGCTCTACGGCGATGTTCCGTTGGTGCAGACCGCGACTCTGCGCGCATTGTTAGCGGCGCGCCAGAACGGTCTGGCCGTGTTGACTGAGGTGCTACCCGATCCGACTGGGTATGGTCGCATTGTGCGCGATGCCAACGGTCATGTTTGTGCAATCGTCGAGCATAAAGATGCGACACCCGCGCAGCGCGCAATTCATGAAGTCAACACCGGGATCATCGCAGCGCCGACGGCGCAACTCAAAACCTGGCTTGCGCAACTCACCAATAATAATGCGCAAGGGGAGTATTACCTGACCGACATTATTGGGCTGGCCGTGCGTGCGGGTTTGACAGTCAATGTTGCGCAACCAAGTGCCGCCTATGAAACCTTGGGTGTGAATAGTCGAGCGCAACAGGCGCAACTTGAGCGCTTGTGGCAACTTGAACTTGCACGGCGTCAACTTGAGGCGGGTGTCACACTGGCCGATCCTGCGCGCATCGATGTGCGAGGTCGTTTGGTGTGTGAGCAAGATGTCTTTATCGACATCGGTTGTATTTTTGAAGGTGATGTCAGCTTGGGTCAGGGCGTACATGTCGGCGCCCATTGCGTACTGCGTAATGTCTCTATTGGAGCAGGCACACGGATTGAACCCTTTAGTCATCTAGAGCAGGCGGTCGTCGGTGCGGAAGCCAAAATTGGGCCCTATGCGCGCCTGCGCCCGGGTGCTGCCCTGGCTGATCGCACCCATGTGGGTAATTTTGTTGAAATCAAAAATGCGCGCTTAGGGATTGAGAGTAAAGCGAATCATTTAGCCTACATCGGAGACGCTGATATTGGCGAACGCGTCAATATCGGGGCCGGCACGATCACCTGTAACTATGATGGCGTGAACAAGCATCGCACCGTGATTGAAGACGATGCCTTTATTGGCTCTGATACCCAGCTTGTTGCCCCGGTGCGTGTGGGCCGCGGTGCAACGCTTGGCGCGGGTACCACCTTGACGCGAGATGCGCCGGCGGACAAGCTGACTGTATCGCGTGCAAAGCAAGTGACCATCGAAGGCTGGAAACGGCCCGTTAAAAAAGTTTAAATATGTCAGAAGCACAACCGGCTCGCGCGCCTGACGCGATAGAAGGGCTGCCAACAGTACGTCGTCGTAAGGCTGCATTTGCAATGGGCATGGGCTTGTTGCTCTCGGTGCTTGACGCCTCAATGACGAATGTCGCTTTGCCTTCGATTGCCAAAGATTTGGATCAATCGGCTGCGGCCGTTGTCTGGATTGTTAATGCCTATGGTTTGACGGTGGCGAGCATGCTGATGCCGATGGCGGCGATTGGTGAGCGAATTGGCTTTAAGGTGTTGTTTCGTTTCGGACTCATCTTGTATGCGCTTGCAGCAGTGGCCAGTGCCCTTGCGCCCTCATTGCCAATCTTGTTGGCATGTCGTGTATTGCAAGGGTTAGGCGGCTCAGCCATTATGTGTTTGTTTGGTGCCTTGGTGCGTCATATCTATCCGCCGCACTTAATTGGACGCGGCATTGGCTGGAACTCAATGACGGTCGCCGTTGGCTCCGTGATGGGCCCTTCGCTAGGCGCATTTATTTTGTCGTTTGCCAGTTGGCATTGGATTTTTGTATTCAATATACCGTTAGCGTTGATTGCCTTATTCGGGCTGAAGTATTTACCTGATGTTGCGCCCATTCAATCGCGCTTTGATTGGGTGTCGGCGCTTTTAAGTATGAGCACGATTGGCTTGTTGATCATCGGGATTGATTACCTCGCCACCTATACGTGGCAGGCACTTACGCTTGTGGTGCTAGCTGTTTGTGTAGGCACCTTGTTGATTCGTCGTTCAAGTGCGCAGCCAGCGCCTCTGTTTCCAGTGGATTTGTTTCGCATCCCGGCCATGCGGTTTGCCTTAGCCGCTTCGGCGAGTACGTTCTCTGCACAAATGGCAACCTTTGTCTCACTGCCGTTTTATATGCTGACTGCGCTAGGACGCTCACAAATGACGGTCGGGGTGTTACTGGCAGGCTGGCCTGTTGGGGCTGCGCTGATTGCTTCGGTGGCTGGGCCCTTGTCTGATCGATACCCGGTTGCGATTTTGGGCGGTATCGGTGCGGCCGCCATGGGTTCTGGACTATTGGCGATTGTCTTGATGCCCACCGGAGTCGATAACGCCTGGTTGTTTGCTGCGATGGTGTTGTCGGGTATTGGCTTTGGTTTTTTTCAGACGCCAAACAATCGCGTCTTGATCGGTGCTGCGCCTCGACATCGTGCGGGCGCGCTCGGGGGCTTGCAAGCGACCACGCGCGTGTTTGGCCAGACGTTTGGTGGGGCTGTGGTTGCGATGGTGTTTAGCATGGGCTTTGTTGCGGGCCCATTGCTTGGTTTGTTGGTGGCGATTGCATTTGCAAGCGTTGCCGTCGCGGTGAATGTGATTCGTTATCGCCAAGCGCCACACTCGGGTCAGAATGGCTGAGCGCGTACTGCGCATTTTGCAAATTAATACCGAGCGAGGTTGGCGCGGCGGTGAGCGGCAAACATTGCTGACTGCTCAAGGTTTGCGCGAGCGTGGCCATGACGTAGAGCTATTGCTCTTTGGCTCGGGTGCGCTTGCAGAGCGCGCGAGGGCACAGGGTTTGGTGGTACACACTGCGCATGGTGGCATCGCCTTTGGTGTGTGGCTTGCTTTACACGCCAAGCGTTACGATATTTTGCATGTTCAAACAGCGAAGGCTGTGGCGTGGGCCGTCGCGACCGCTTGGTTGCATCGCTGCGCTGTAGTCTTTTCGCGTCGCACGAGCTTTTCGTTGGGGATGCGCGCCTGGTTGACACGCTTGAAGTGGCGCCAGGTGGATCAAATGGTTGCCATTAGCGAGGCGGCTGCGGCCGCCCCGCGCGCGATGGGTATTTCGACAAAAGTGATCGCAAGTGCGGTATCGCCGACCAGTGTAGATACCGCAAGGACACAAAATTTTTTAGCCAGACATAAACTCGCGAACCGACGTTTAGTCGGAACGGCGGCAGCACTGTCTGTTGAAAAAGATCCTCTCACGTTGATACGTGCAGCAGCGCAAGTTTGTGCTCAGTTTGAGGATGTCGTCTTTGTACATTGGGGTGCTGCGGGTGCGGCCTCTGCGCAGGCCCAACAACTGATTGACACGCTTGGATTGCAAGAGCGCTATCTATTATTGGGATTTGAACCGAATGTTGAGCAGTTATTTTCTGCGCTATCGGTCTTTGTGATGGCTTCGCGCTTTGAGGCGTTGGGCAGTAGCGTACTGGATGCGATGCTGCAAAAAGTACCCGTGGTATCCACGGATGCGGGTGGTTTGAAAGAAACGGTTGCTGAAGGCCGTGGCCTATTGTGTGCTGCAGGTGACCACGCTGCGATGGCGGTGCATATTGCATCGGTATTGACCCAGCCGAAGCAAGCGCAGGCAATGGTTGAAACGGCGTACGCTGCGGTGATCACCGAGTATGGTGTTGAGCGGATGGTGGATCGTTATGTTGAGGTATACCGCAGCGTGCTTGGCGAACAGCGCGGGCCGCACTAACCAAGCGTGCTGCGAGTGTCGAACTTGCTGCGATGAATTGAAAAAAATGTACGCACATTGCGCACGTTTGCCTGCGCAGTAAACGCGCGATGCACCAGTGCATGATAGGCCGGCATATCGACAACCTGCGCAATCAAGACAAAATCTGGACCAGAAGATACGCGATAACACTGCAAGATCGCGTCCTCTTGGGCGACTGCCTGTTCAAATTGTTGCAAGCTTTCTGCAGACTGCACATCGAGCGTAATTTCTAGCAAAGCGGTGAGCGTGTTTGCAATTTTGGCGGGATCAACGATCGCCACCTGTTTTTGGATAATGCCCGAGTCGATTAAACGGCGTACACGCCGCATGCAGGTCGGCGGCGAGGCATGCACCCGTTCGGCAAGCTCTTGGTTTGTGATGCTGGCATCTTGCTGTAAGTGCTCAAGGATGCGCCGATCGAGTTCGTCGAGTGCTTCTATCATCACATAAATATATTAAAAGGTTAAAAATATTACTAATATGAAATTATATTTCAAATATCCATAGATGTACCATTTAATTTCATTGGTTATGCTAATTAGAAATAAAATTTCAGACTAAGTTTGGCACAATGCCAGCACCATAAGGAGACTTGTATGTGTGGCATCGTTGGTGCAGTGGCTTCGCGAGACATTACCCCGATCTTGGTCGAAGGCTTGAGTCGGCTCGAGTATCGCGGTTACGACTCCTGTGGTGTCGCCGTCTTTGATAACGGCGTCTTACGTCGCGCACGCAGCACTGAACGCGTGGCCGAATTAGCGGACACGATTGCGCGCGAACACATCGCGGGGTTCACGGGGATTGCGCACACGAGGTGGGCCACACATGGCGCCCCAGTCACACGCAATGCGCACCCGCACTTTTCAGCCTTGGGTCAAGATGCGCCTAGCATTGCCTTGGTGCACAACGGCATCATTGAAAATCATGAAGAGCTGCGCGCTGAGTTACAGGCCACTGGCTATGTGTTTGAAAGCCAAACGGATACCGAGGTCATTGCCCATCTTGTGCGTCACTTGTATAGCGGTGATTTACTCGACGCGGTTCAGCAAGCGGTTAAACGCTTGAAGGGTGCCTATGCGATTGCCGTCTTTTGTCGCGACGAACCTCACCGCATTGTTGCTGCACGGTATGGCTCGCCCTTAGTCATTGGTCGCGGAAAAAACGAAAACTTTTTAGCCTCAGATGCACTCGCGTTAGCCGGCACGACGGATCAGATTGTCTATCTTGAAGATGGAGACGTAGCCGATCTGCAGCTGGGCAATGTATGGATTCTGGATGCGACGGGCAAGCAGATCAATCGAAAAATTAATACGGTTCATGTGCACACGGGTGCTGCAGATCTGGGTCCGTACCGGCACTACATGCAGAAAGAAATTTTTGAACAGCCGCGCGCTGTGGCCGATACATTGGAAGACGTCGAGTCAATCACGCCAGAGTTGTTTGGTGATCGTGCGTATCAAGTATTTAAGCAGATTGATCGCGTATTGATTTTGGCGTGTGGCACCAGTTATTACGCAGGCCTCACGGCGCAGTATTGGATTGAGTCGGTTGCAAAGATTCCAGTGTCAGTTGAGATTGCAAGTGAGTATCGTTATCGCGACAGCGTGCCCCACCCCAAAACGCTCGTCGTCACCATTTCTCAGTCGGGTGAAACTGCCGATACCTTGGCTGCGTTGAAGCACGCGCATTCGCTGGGCATGCATCACACACTGACAATTTGCAATGTATCGACCAGTGCCATGGTGCGTGAATGTGAACTAGCCTACATTACGCGCGCAGGTGTTGAAATTGGTGTGGCCTCAACTAAAGCGTTCACCACGCAACTGACCGCACTATTTATGTTGACCTTGGCCTTGGCGCAGGTGCATCAGCAGCTGACAGAACAACAAGAGGCTGAGCATGTTAAAGCCTTGCGTCATTTGCCGGCAGCGATTACCGCGGTGCTTGCACTCGAACCTCAAATCATGGGCTGGGCTGATCGCTTCGCAACAAAAGAAAACGCATTGTTTTTGGGGCGCGGTATGCATTATCCAATCGCGCTTGAGGGCGCGCTGAAGCTTAAAGAGATTAGCTATATTCATGCCGAAGCTTATCCAGCGGGTGAGCTTAAACATGGGCCACTCGCCTTGGTGACCGAGCAAATGCCGGTGGTCACCATTGCACCCAACGATGCCTTGTTAGAAAAGCTTAAATCTAATATTCAAGAGGTACGGGCACGCGGTGGTGAGCTGTACGTATTCGCGGATATGGATACGCGTATTGTGAGTGACGAAGGCGTGCATGTGATTCGTATGCCCGAACACTATGGCTTGTTGTCACCCATCTTGCATACGATCCCTCTGCAATTACTGGCTTATCACACAGCATGCGCACGAGGCACTGATGTGGATAAGCCGCGTAACCTAGCAAAGAGCGTGACGGTCGAGTAGTGGCCCGCGTTTGTTAGTAACCGACTGCTTCGCCATCACGGCGATGGTCAGAGCCAGCTGCGTAGGCAAACGGCCCAACGCTTGTCTGCGTTTCACCCAGTCGTGCGATTAACTGCGCGCTACCAAAATCCGTGCTGTCGGGCGCCGCAACAAGTGGGGCATGCCCCATGGCTTTTAGCCCCGCCACGACTGCAGCGCTGACGCTCGCCTCGAGTGTGAGTTCAGCGGCGTCATTGATACGCCAGCGCGGCGCATCTGAACAGGCTTGTGGATTATGTTGCTCAACGACGCGACGCAACACCATTTGCATATGGCCCTGCGCTTGCATATTGCCACCCATCACACCGAAGGCCATTTCAGGTTGGCCATCGCGCGTCATGAAGGCGGGGATGATGGTGTGCATGGGGCGCTTGCCACCCAACACTTGATTGGGATGACCAGGCGTCGTGACAAAACCTGAACCACGGTTTTGTAAGGCGATACCTGTTTTAGGGACGACGACGCCTGACCCGAAGCCTTTGAAGTTTGATTGAATCAGCGAGATCATGCGGCCCTCTGCGTCAGAGGCACATAAATAGATCGTGCCGCCAGAGGGTGGTTGCCCAGCAGCGTAGGTGCCGGCTTTTTTCGGATCAATGAGTTTGGCCCGCTCGCGTGCATACGACTTACTGAGCAAGTCGTTGACGCTGACTTTCATGAAGGCGGGGTCTGCAACGTGGGCATATAAATCAGCGAAGGCGACGCGCATGGCTTCGACTTCGAGGTGCATGCGCTCGGCTGAACCGGCCGCCGTTTCGTTGTAAGGCAAATGTTCAATGATATTTAGCGCGAGTAGCGCCGTGAGGCCTTGACCATTGGGTGGGATTTCATGAACGTCATAGCCACGAAAGTTGGTCGATACGGGCTCAACCCAGTCTGCTTGATGTGCGGCTAGATCGGCTTCGGTCATGACTGCGCCGCACTCGGCTGAAAACGCTGCAATCATTTTTGCTAAACGGCCGCGATAAAACGATTCACCCTTTGTACGTGCAATGTCTTCAAGTGTGTCAGCTTGATCGGCAAATTTCCAGATCTCGCCGGTTGCGGGTGCACGACCATTGGGCATAAAGGCGCTAAAGCCGGGATACTTGGCCAAGTCGGTGACTGCGGCGGCCCATTGCTTAGAAATAACCGGACTGACTGGAAATCCTTCACGGGCATGGCGAATAGCGTCTTTGAATAAATCTTCAAACGGCAGTTGACCAAACTTTTTGGACAACGCTACCCATTGCGACACCGCACCCGGTACGGTCACTGAGTCCCAGCCGTTCTTGGGCATCGTTGCCATGCCTTTAAAGCGCTCTGGCGACCAGGCAGCAGGCGCGCGTCCAGACGCGTTTAAACCATGCAGTTTTTTTCCATCCCAAATAATCGAAAAGCCGTCACCGCCGATGCCGTTCATCGTCGGCTCGACGACCGTCAGCGTAATGGCTGCAGCAATCGCGGCGTCAATCGCGTTGCCTCCGCGTGCAAACACGGCTGCACCCGCTTGAGAAGCGAGAGGCTGTGACGTTGAGACGATGTTGCGAGCGAGTACGGGTTGACGACCGGATTGAAATGGGAGTTGCCAGTTCATGAGTGAAAGGGTTCCTGCAAATGTTAAGAAACGTTAAGAGAGCATTGGTTGGCGCCATCATAGTCTTTGGCGAGGGTTCTGGCATCTTGACTCCGGCGCGCTGGACGGCGGCGATAAAAAAGGCGCCGAAGCGCCCTTTTTATCAAAGGAGGGTCACTGACCCCCTTGGTTTTTATGCCACCATGTGAATGGCTTTTTTGACCGTATTGAAAATCTCGTCAATCTGGTCTTCGCTGACGATCAGTGGTGGCGAAAACGCCAAGCTGTCGCCTGTGTAGCGAACTAACACGCCCATTTCTAAGCACTTCAAGAAAACGTCGTAGGCGCGTGCCCCTGGCGCACCTGCGCGCGACTCAAGTTCAACCGCACCCATTAAGCCAAGGTTGCGGATGTCTTTAACGTAAGGCTCGCCACGCAGCGCGTGGATGGCTTTTTCAAACTTCGGCGCAAGAGCCAACGAGCGGTCGAACAATTTTTCGCGCTTGTAGATTTCTTGAGTTGCCAGGCAGGCGGCAGCAGCAGCGGGGTGCGATGAGTAGGTGTAGCCGTGGAACATCTCAATCGCATTGGCTGGGCTGGCATTAATAATGGCGTCATAGATGTGCGTGTTCGCCGCAACAGCCGACATCGGGATCGAAGCGTTGTTGATCGCCTTTGCCATCGTAATCATGTCAGGCGTCACGCCAAAGTATTCGCTTGCCGTGGCTTTGCCTAAGCGACCGAAGCCGGTGATGACTTCATCAAAAATCAGCAAGATGCCATGCTTGGTGCAGATCTCGCGCAGGCGTTGCAGGTAGCCCACAGGCGGCACCAGCACGCCCGTTGAGCCGGCGACCGGCTCAACGATCACGGCAGCAATCGTTGAGGCATCGTGCAAGGCACACAGGCTTTCGAGGTGGTCGGCGAGGTGCATGCCCCACTGCGGTTGACCTTTGCTAAAGCCCATGTCAGGAATGCTGTGCGTGTGCGGCAGGTGATCAACGCCAGGAATTAAATTGGCTGAGTAAGCTTTACGATTGGCAACGATGCCACCCACTGAAATACCACCAAAACCGACGCCACTGTAACCACGCTCACGACCAATCAAACGTGTGCGTTGCCCTTCGCCACGCGCACGGTGATAAGCGAGTGCCATTTTCAGCGCGGTATCAACGGCTTCAGAACCTGAGTTGGCAAAAAAGATGCGATCCAAACCTTTTGGCATCACGCCCGCAACAACCTTTGCAGCTTCAAACGCTAAAGGATGTGCCATCTGAAAGGGTGGTGCGTAATCAAGCTCTTGCATCTGCTTGTGTACGGCCTCTATGATTTCTGCACGGCCATGACCGGCGTTGACGCACCAGAGGCCGGCGCTTGCGTCAAGCACCTTCTGGCCATCGATGGTGGTGAAATGCATATCTTTGGCGCTTTGCAGAATACGCGGAGCGGCTTTGAACTGGCGGTTGCCTGTAAAAGGCATCCAGAAATTGGTCATGTCCACGCTGTTGGACAGGCTGATGGCTTCGGTGACAGCATTCATGGGATTCTCCGGTAATCGGGCTGAAGCCTTACTGTAGCGCCTTCGTGGGGGTTTTGACCAGTACAGTTTCACCAATTTATGGCAAACTGTACTGGTTTATCCACTTTTGGATGCGGCACGCGCGCGCGTCGCATGAACTCGGTGCACCCCATGGCGTTGACACTTACACTCGATCGAAATGCTGACCGAACCCTAGTTGAACAAATTGTCGTTGCAGTGACTGCAGCGATCGCGCGGCGTGCTTTGCGTGCCGGAGATGCTTTACCTTCGGTTCGACAGTTTGCGCGTACCCATGGATTGAGTGCGTTTACGGTATCTGAGGCGTATCAGCGCTTAGTGGTTGCGGGCAAAGTTGTGGCTAAACGCGGGGCGGCGTATCGGGTGGTGGATTCGCATGTGACCGAGCCTTCAGTTGCGCCGGTTTGGTCAGCGCCAAGTTTGAATGCGGCCTGGTTGTTGTCGGACGTATTTGCGGATCACTCTGTGCCAATTAAAGCAGGGTGCGGTTGGATACCGGGCGAATGGATTAACGAAAGTGGTCTTCAGCATGCGTTGCGCACGCTGAGTCGAGTACCCGGTACACGCTTGGGTGGTTATGGACACCCTTTTGGCATGGCTTCGCTGCGCGATCAGATTGCAGTCATGCTGCGACGCTATGACATTCCGGTTGAGTCTTCAAATGTGTTGTTGACGCAGGGCGCCACGCAAGCACTTGATTTGGTCGTGCGTACGCTTTTGCGTCCGGGCGATACGGTGGTGGTCGAAGACCCTTGCTATTGCAATCTATTGCAGATTTTGCAGCTCGCGGGGCTCAAGGTGGTGGGTTTGCCACGCACGGTGGATGGCCATGATTTTGATCAATTACAACTACTCATTAAACGCACGCAACCAAAAGCTATTTTCGTTAATACAGTTTTACAAAATCCTTCAGGGTCGTCGTTGTCGCTATCCCATGCAAGACGTTTGCTCGACATTGCAGAGCAGCACGGGTTGTGGGTGATTGAAGATGATATTTATCGAGAGCTTGCGCAGGACGGTGCGCCTTGCCTTGCAGCGCTTGAAGGTCTGCGACGTGTCATTTATATCTCGGGGTTTTCAAAAACCATCACGCCTGCCCTGCGCGTGGGTTACTTGGCTGCCCACCCCGATGTGCTGGCAAGTTTGGCGCGAAGCAAAATGGCTGTTGGGTTGACCTCATCCGAGATGGCCGAACGTATTGTTGCGAATGTATTGAGTGAAGGGCACTATCAGCAACACGTACAGTTTTTGACTGAAAAATTGCGCCAGGCACATCGACAGGTTGGCGCGAGTCTGCAGGCCGTTGGTGTTGAATTGTTTCATCAACCCGAAGCAGGTCTGTTTTTATGGGGGCGTTTGCCGATCGAGCCTAAGTACAGCGTGAGTGTCGCGACGCGCGCTTTGCAGCATGGTGTTTGGTTGGCGCCTGGTGCCTATTTTCGGCCAGAAGATCGTGCGTCGAGCTGGTTTCGTTTTAATGTGGCAACCTCAGACCATCCCGTGTTGTGGGATTTCATTCGAACGCTGACCTAGCGGTCAACGGCCAAATAAAGCGTCTCTTTGATTTCTTCCATCACGATATAGCTGCGCGACTCAGCAGAAGCGGGAAGACGTTTAAGAATTTCGCCTAAAAGCTGCCGATACTTACCCATCTCAGTTAAGCGCGCCTTCACTAAATAATCAAAATCACCCGAAACGAGATGACACTCCATCACCTCAGGAACATATTCAAGTTCTTTTTTGACCTTTTCAAAGACGTCGTCTGATTTGGTTGAAAGCTTGATCTCAAGAAATACCAGAAGATTTTTGCCAAGCGCAGCGGGATTGACGCGCGCGTAATAGCCCATGATGATGCCCTCACGCTCTAAGCGTCGTACGCGCTCTGAGCAAGGGGTTGCCGACAGGTTGACCTGTTCGGCAAGATCAGTCATTGAAATGCGTCCGTCGCGTTGCAATACATCGAGTATCTTGAGGTCAATACGATCAAGTGGGCGCGAGGGGTCTTTCATCGTCACGGCGCAGATCCAAAAGGTGAAAACAGTAAAAGATAGGTGAAACGAGTTCTTTATGCCTTGATTTTAGTGATTTCTGCTGTAATGTTGTTAGAAACTTTTTATGCGCACTGCAAACTTACTATGTCACTCACGAACAAGAACGTCTCAGTCACACTTAAACAAGGCCAGGTCACGGGCCAACAGACTGGCGCTGTGACGCGATTCTTAGGGCTACGCTACGCAGCAGCCCCATTGGGCGCATTACGCTTTGCCCCGCCGCAACCGCTGGGTAAAGCACCGCCGTTCGATGCCACGGCTCCCGCGCCGGTGTGTCCGCAGTTGCCGTCGCGCTTACGCACGGTGATGGGCGACTTCGATGCAGTCCAAGATGAGGATTGTTTACGTCTGTCAATCTGGACGCCCGCGTGTGATCAACGCAAGCGACCTGTGGTCGTGTGGTTGCACGGCGGGGCTTGGCAAAGCGGTGGTGGGTCACTGCCTTGGTATGACGGCACGCGTTTAGCTGAGCGCGGCGATTGTGTTGTGGTGGGCGTGAATTATCGCTTGGCGGCGTTGGGCTGGTTATTTGTTCCGGGCCAAACGGCTAACGTCGGTTTGTTAGATGAAGAAGCGGCTGTACGCTGGGTCATTGAAAACATTCAGCACTTTGGCGGAGACCCTGCCAACGTGACGCTGATGGGTCAATCAGCGGGTGGTTTTAATATTGCGGCGATGCTTGCGCGTCAGCCTCTTTTTAAACGCGCGATTTTGCATAGCGCATCTCTTGGACGAGGCTTTCGCGAAACCGAACAGGCGGCGCACTTAAGTCGCGTTTTTTTGCAGGCGACTGGCGTGCAGACACTCGAGCAGGCGCGCGCGTTACCGGTCGCGGCTTTATTGGCGGCACAGCAGGCTGAATCCGTGATGGCGGCGCTTAAAGAAGAAGGCGCAAATCGCAGTCTTTTCTGCCCAGTCGTTGATCAAGAAATGTTTGTCTCGCCCATTGCGCCGTTGATGCAACAGGCGGTGACGCGTGCCGATGTGTTGTTGGGCTACACCCGCGATGAGATGACCGCATTTCCGGGGACGCAACGCAATCTTGCGAGCCAGCAATTAGGTGAAAAAATCTTTGGCCTACCTTCAAGGCAGTGGGCTGAAGATGCGCACACTGCCGGGCGCGACGCCTGGATTTTCGAGTTCGCCTATGGCCCCAATCCACAGTTTGGTGCGTGCCATTGCATTGACTTACCGTTTGTTTTTGGTAATCTCGAGCACTTCACAGGCGCGGCAATGTTAGAGGGCATGGTGCCTGATCATGGCCAGCGGTTGGTTGATGAAATCCAGACAGCGTGGATCGAGTTTATTCATGGGCGTTCACCGGGTTGGGCGCCGAGTCCAGTTGTACGCGTGTTTGAATAGTCGTTAACAAAGGATGACAAAGATGTGGTTTAAGGATCAACGACGCGCAGTGAGTCGAACGGTGTTACTGGTCGGCTTGAGCAGTTTCTTTCTATTTGGTAGTGTCGCGACCCAGGCTCAGACTTCGGGTAACTATCCCGATAAGCCCGTCAAAATTATTGTTGCGAATCCGCCTGGCGGACCGATCGATGTGATTTTGCGCGTGTTAGCGACCCGACTCAGCGCAGTCTGGGGCCAGCCCGTGATTGTCGAGAATCGCCCGGGTGGTGCGGGTATTGTCAGTACGACGGCGGTTGTGAAGGCGGCTCCCGATGCCTATACGATTGGAATGGTGGCAGCCTCGTCAATTACGATCATGCCGTTCGCGGTCGACAGTCTGCCCTTTGACCCAATCAAAGATCTGCAACCCATCTCGCTCGTCGCGCGTACGCCTTTTATTTTTATTGTGCGTCAAGACAGCCCCTTTAAAACGTGGCAAGATTTTGTTGATCAAGCCAAGAGCCGTGACCTCACAATTGGTTCTTATGCGATCGGTTCTGCGTTTCATTTGGTTTGGGAGCAAACTGCACGTCGTGTGGGGATCAAGGCAGTGTATGCACCTGCCAACGCGGCCAGTAAGACGCAGGGTGATCTGATCGGTGGTCAACTTGATATTGTGCTTGAGGCACCCTCGAGTGCAAAGGGCATGCTAGAGGGCGGTCGGGTACGTGCGATTGCAATCACCAGCCCAGAGCGGTTTGCAGGCTTGCCCGATACGCCTACCTTGTCCGAGTCTGGGCTGACTGGTTATTCTTCACTGCCGTGGCTTGGCTTGATGGGGCCTGCTGGTATGCCAAATGAACGCGTTGCGATTATTCAGGAAACTGTCGCGCGGGTATTAAAAGAGCCTGCGATGCTTGCTCAGTTGCAAACCCTTGGCATGATACCGGTGGCGAGTACACCGCAAGAGATGGGCGACACGATCAAAAATGAACGACTGGTCATGCAACCCCTGGTTAAAGAGTTGGGCATTCGCTTGCAATAGGCGCGCTCAGGCTTCGCCTTTTGATTTTTTTTCTGAGGCCCATCGATTGCCTCGCGCCGAAGTCGTACGTTTGAGTTCGACACCGTACTGATAGAGGTCGGGTCTGTACTGCACGCAGATCAACTCAACCGGCCGTTCAAACCGGTCGTAGACAATGCGTTCTGATAACAACAGTGCAGCCCCTGGCTCAACGTGCAGCGCACGCGCAACTTCAGGTGTGGCCTGTACGGCTGAAATGACTTGCTCAGCACGAGCAATCACGATGCCAGCGCTCTCTAGTAGATCGATCAGCGGGCGTGTCGAGAGCTGTTCGGCTTTTACTTGCCGGCTCACAAACGCCGGGAGATGTGTAACGGCGTAAGAAAACGGAATATTGTTCAAGCGACGCACGCGCACTGACCAGAGTACAGAGGCTTTGTGCTTGACTTTAAGCTTGGTGGCGACCTCTGCGCTGGCGGGTACTTGTTCGTGAGCCAGAAGTTCAACGGTGGTCGAGTCGCCCATGCGTCGATTATTTTCAATCATGCCTTCGACGCCTGCGACCAACTGTGTGCTGGGGCGATAAAGTGCGACGATTGATTGCTTGCCCTGCGTTTTGACGATGAGTCCTCGCGCCGCGAGTTCTTCTAACGCGCGCCGTGCTGTGATGCGTGAAACTTGCAGCGCGGCTTCAATCTGACTTTCACTTGGAAACACCGCACCTGAATCGAACGAGCCGTCCAAGATCCGATCGCGAAAAAAAGAAAAAATTTGATGGTAAAGCGGACTGGGCAAATTTTTGTTTGTACGAAAGTTTGTCCAATCCGCCTTTTTGGCGCGAGCTGAGGCTGGCTGTTTCGCTACGACGTCTTTAGGTAGCGCTTTGCTCATGACTTTAGGCGCCCTCCACTATCTTGACATTGCGCGCGGCAGCCATAAGGCAATCTCTGGCCAAAGTACGAGTAACGCAACCACTAAAAACATGATGAGATGGAACGGAATGGTTCCATACACCACCTCAGAAAGTTTTCCTTTCCATATGCTTTGTATAACGAATAGGTTGATACCCACCGGCGGCGTGATCTGACCCATTTCAATAAACAAAACTAAAATGACACCAAACCAAACTGGATCAATGCCGTACTTCAGTAACACGGGATAGAGCAGCGGTACGGTAATCACAATCATCCCGATGCTCTCAATTAAGCACCCGAGAATTGTGTAAAGAATGAAGAGGCAAGCTAAAAACTCAAGTCGGCTTAAATTGAGCCCACCTAAAAAGTTTGTGAGATCGCGGCCAACACCGGCCATCGAAATCGCGTACGAAAACAAAAAGGCGCTGTAGACAATAAACAGGATATTGCCGCTGACCAACACGGTTTCAAACATGGCGCCGCGAAAGGACTGCCAGTCGAGATTGCCCCAAATGCGGGCGATGATGATGGCAAACAGACAGCCTACGCCCGCGGCTTCAGTCGGCGTGACCAGCCCCATATAAATGCTGCCCATGGTGCCGCCGATCAGCAACACAAAAGGCATCAAATCAAACAGCGCACGCGTCCATTCTTGTCGGGTGATCACGGCAGTTTCGCGCGGCGCAATTTCTGGTTTGATCAGAGCATGAATCGCGACATACAACATGAACAGCCCAGTGAGCACAAGCCCTGGCACCACCCCCGCCATAAATAATTTGGCGATGGAGGTTTCTGTAAACGTGCCATAGATGATGAAGGCCAGACTGGGAGGAATCATGATCCCGAGTGTGCCACCCGCGGCCAGCGTGCCAGCAGACAGTTTGCGGTCATAACCGCGCTGTAATAATTGAGGTAGGGCAACCGAGCCAATCGCAGCCGCGGTAGCAACGCTTGAGCCGCTTATCGCAGCAAATAAGGCGCAGCCCGCAACGTTGGTTTGTAGCAGCCCGCCAGGGATGCGTTTCACAAAAAGGGATAACGCACGGTACACACTAAAACTTAAACCGCTTTTCTCCATGATCAGTGCAAGCATGATGAAGAGCGGAATCGCGGTGAGGGTAAAGCTATCCATACTGCCCCAACTGACTAGACCCATCGCTTTCAAACTACCAAAGCCGCCGTGTGTTGTGATATAGAGTAGGGAGGCAACTGTGATGGCAAAGGGCACCCAAAGGCCCGAACACAGTAGTGCGATAAAAATACCAAAGATCAAAATAATTTCGGTGCTTGAGCTCATTGCTGTGCTCCTTTGGCGCCTTGAATCACGCGTTTGACATCGCTTATCAACATCACGACTAGCGCCATGCAAAGTAAGGTGATGCCTTAGGGCATGACCAGCCTGGGGATCCAAAGAGGAGTCTCTAATAACGTGGGCGCCAGATCGTTACGTACGTAGCTAGCAATGACAAAATTAATCAGGTGATAGTCCAAAATCAGCGAGGTTGCTAACGCGATCAAAATAAAAATCACCATTAGCACGCGATTTTGCTGCGCCGATAAACGGCTAGTGAACAACTCAACTTGATGAAAACTGTTGTGCATGGCACAGCCTGCCAAGCTTAGAAAAGAGACGGTGACTAATAAATAGCCACCGAACTCTTCGGACAGTTCAAGATTAAATCCCAGCAGTCGAGCGGTCACCTCGGCCACGACCAACAGCATCATCGCAAGCATTGCGAGTTGACAAAACACCATGGTGCCGTCGATAAAGCCTTTGCCCCAGTAGTGCTCTTCGGTACTGTTCGTCGTGGTGTTCATGGTTGACCTCTAGCGACCAATCGCTGCGCGGATTTTGCCAAGTGCTTCAACTGCATCGGGGCCTTGTTTTTCTGCCCAGGTTTTCCAATAGGGTTCCATCATCTTTGCGCCTAAGGCCATATCGGCAGCTGTTGGCTCGGTGATCTTCATTCCCTTGGCACGCAGCGCAGCGCTGACTTGATCCTCTTCTTCAAACAAGGTCTTGGTGTTCCAGGGCATGACGTCTGTGACGATGCTCTTGAGCTTGGCTTGAGTGCCCGGTGTGAGTTTGTCGTAGGCGTTTTTGTTGACAATGATGAAGGCATTGAAATAATTTGGCCCTAAGCGGTAGCTAGATTTCAATAAGTCACCCCAGATTTTTCCACCGCCCGAACTGGCGGTGAAGACGCCGCTGATGACGCCCGTATCCAAAGCTGAGGGCACCTCTTCAGCACCTAGCGTGACAGGTACTCCGCCAAATTGGCGAACAAAGGCGGACTGCTCGGGCGAGGTCACACGCATTTTCTGGCCTTTTAAGTCTGCCAGCGACTCAAGCTTGTTGCGTGACCACGATACTTGTAGCGGGTAGTAATAGCCGCCTAGCACTTGCACCCCCTTTGAAGCATAGGCTTTTTCAATGTAAGGCATCATGATTTTGAGGGCGATTTCAAGATGTTCTGTCGTGACTAAGAGCATGGGCAATTGCAGTAAGCCACCGATTGGAATATTGCCTTGGTAAAGCCCGTCGTCACCGAGTTGCATGGTGCCTTCTGCAACGGCCTGGGTAATCGTGGTGGTTTTGATCGGAACAGCGCCCGCCAGGTGGTAATTAATCTTTAATTCGCCGTTCGTTTCTTTGGCGACCCGTTCGGTAATGGTCTGCAAGCCACGCGCCCCTGCCAAGGTTGCGGCGGGGGCGTAGGTGTAAGCGTTCCAGTCGACGGCGTGCGCCGATTGGGTGAAGGAGAATCCAGCTGAAACAATGCTGATGCTTGCGGCGAGTGCGATGCGAAGGCGCTTCATTTTGTTGACTCCTGAGAGGCGGTGGGTTGGACATAACGGCTCTCAAGCTCCATAAAAGCCGGGTACTCAAAAAGATTCCAGAGGGTGCGATGGTCAACCATGCGATCCGAGAACGCCGCACTTGAACCATTGCGGGCTAACTCTTCATATAAGGCCTTGCCGACCGAAGCAATGACGCGGGTCATCGAATTAGGAAAGATCGCGATGCTATAGCCCAAGGCGGTGAGTTGATCGACGGGTAGCATTGGCGTGCGACCCCCCTCAACTAGATTCGCAAGCGTTGGTATCTTGATCTGTTGATTGAGAAGTCGCATTTCGTCAGCAGATTCGGGCGACTCAAGAAAGCACACGTCGGCGCCTGCCTCCGCGTAGCGCTGCGAGCGTTCGATGGCAGCGTTGAGGCCGAGATCACTGCGGGCATCGGTACGCGCGATGATGACGACATTCGGATCGTGCCGGGTATCGACAGCCGCCTTAATGCGCCCCACCATTTCTTCGGTCGAGACGATCTTGCGACCAGGTTCGTGTCCGCAGCGCTTGGGCCACTGTTGGTCTTCGATTTGGATGCCACTGATGCCAGCGCGCTCGAACTCACGAACAGTACGGATTACGTTCAGCGGCCCGCCATACCCGGTGTCGGCATCGGCAATGATGGGGATGGTTGTGACGTCGGCCATGCGCTTAGCCTGATCCACAATTTCGGCAAAAGATAGTAGGGCAACATCGGGTGCGCCCAGACGCGTAATGGATACCCCCGAGCCGGTCATATAAGCCGCTTTGCATCCGGCCTGTTCGGCGAGTCGAATCGTCAGACAGTCAAAGGCGCCAGGCGCGACAAGCAGCGCTGGGTTAGCAATGAGTGCGCGCAACTGTTGATTTTTGCCGGGATGAATACCCAGGGAGAGAGGCATTGAGATACTCATGCGAGGGCCTTTTGTTTTGCGGTTTGAATGGCAGCGAGAACGGTGTCGCAGGAATGGATGGGATAGCGTGCCCGAAAGAAGTTTAGAGAGCCTTCATGCAGTAATGCATTGGGCGTGGCCACCGCGTCTTCAAGCACCACGACGTAATAGTCGTGATACGAGGCAGATCGCACCGTGGATTCGACACACCCCTCAGTCACGGTGCCTAAAATAATGACACTTTGAATCCCCTGTGTGCGCAAGATGTGATCGAGATTGGTGCCAACAAAGCCGTCGGGACGAAACTTTTCAACGACCCAATCTGTTTTTTGAACAGTTAAACCGTCTACAAATTCGTACCCCCAGCTGCCTGGCTTGGTGTAATCGGGGGCTTTGCCGTCACGCGTTTTAAAGCGTAACCACGCGGGTGAGTCCATGCGGGCATCGGGCAGTGAAGCTTGGCGTAAAAAAATCGTTCGCATCCCAAGCGCCTGCGCTTTGCCAACGAAATCAACCATTTTTTTGACGGCTGGCGCCATGCTTGCCACGTCTTTTCCGAACTTGGCAAAGTGTCCGTCCACATGACAAAAGTCATTTTGAACGTCGACCACGATGAGCGCGGTCCAGCGCGGATCAACAAGTTCGTCAAGGGTGTCTAAAACTTCGCGGCCCATGATGGTTTTCATTTAAGGCGTCCTATAGTGAGGCTTGTTTGGTCGAGTGTCGTCGTGTTTAGATTTGTTCGATCGACACTGGAAATAATTGCTCGTGATCGTCGGCCGGCATCACGTGATAAGCCGCAAAGCGGTACGCTGGTCCGCCGACCAATTCGGGTGGCGTGAACGGAAACGCAATATTGCCACCTGTGCATTGCCGGCCTGAAAAACCTTGGTGCAGTAAAAATTGTTTGAAGGTTTTTGCAGCAGCCATGGCGAGCTCGGGCGCGCGCGCAATGATCTCGATCAAGATGAAGACTTCGCGGGCGGCTTGTGCCCCCGGCGTTTGCGTCCAGAGTGCCACACCGTCTAAGCCGTATAGCCGGGGATAAATTTCGTACTCACCAGGCACGAGTCCGCGTGTGGTTTGCTCAACAGTGGCCAGAATCGCTCGCAATTGCTCGATAAAACGTGGGTCGGCGGTTCCGGCAAGCAAGACTGCACGATGGCCGACCAAGGCACTGCCTTCGACCTTGATGGTCGTGCGCGTTGCGGGTTGCCAGGTAGCACCGGTGACATGCGTGCGGCGCTCGTCAAGCGCGGTGTAACGCGCCGCGTCGACTTTTAGCGTGCCGTCAGGCTCGGTAAAACTAATCGGATCGGCTTGTTCATACAGGCTATGAGCAGCCACTGACAGGGGTGTGGCCCGTCGTGCCGGGTTCATGCTCTCGAGCGCAAAACCTGTTGCGTCAAGTGTGGCCAGCATCGCATCGCGCCCACCGGGCTCGCAGCAAATGGAAGTGCATTCAATGATTTTGGCCATGTGCATGACATTGGCCATGTCAAAGCCCAGCATTTTTGGCAGGCTCGCAAACACGGCGGTGTCGCAGGCCCTGCCGGCAATAATGACGTCTGGCTCAAGCGCAAGCGCACGTTCGAAGGGCGCACAACCAATTTGGCCCACGAGGTGTGCGCAGGCATCCAAGTCGGCTTGTGTGACAGGCAGATTGCCGCCTAGTGCTTTGAGTTCGCCTGCAGAAAGTGCAAGCCCCACGCGGGCTGCCGTGAGATCTGAACGAATCGTCGCGAGGCGGAAATGCAAGCTGTGTTCGCGTGCAATCTCGCGAATCATGTCCAGGGTTGCTTCAAGGTGAGGCGCTGCGCCCGCGGTGCCTGCCGTCCCGATGACGAGGGGCACGTTGAGCTTGCGCGCGCCGATCAGTACTGCGGTTAGATCGCGTTTGGTGATAGAAGGGCTGGTCGCCATTTCACCCGAGCCCAAATACACTGGACCCGGGTCGACCGAACCCATGTCACACCCAATGAAATCAGGCCCGCGGGCTAAGCCAGCGGCGAGTGCTTGTTCAGGGATGCCGTAGCCGAGTTGACCTGAGGCCGACAGCACCTTCAAGGTTGTTGGTTTGCGTGCGAGCAACGCTTTGACGGCGCTCATATTTCAAGATCCAATAAAGGTACGTGTTGTTGAGCGCCATACACATCATGGTCGCCCGGAGAGCCGGAGACAATGCAGCGCGGCATGGCGATTTTGATTGCCCGTGCCGCTTGGTAGGGCGTCACAATCACGTCGGCAGGCGCCACGTTATAGAGCCGCGCGAGCGCGGCAGGCTGTAGGGTCGAGGCGCGTTTGGCGGCCTCAAACGCCTCGTCGGTTGGAAACATCAAATCAAACGACAAGGTCAACGGACCTGCATTTTTGCTACGTATCACCGTGGCAATGTCTGTGAGTCGGGCCACACGCGCTCCTGTATTATTATTTTACCTGTTCGCTTGTTATAACAAGTTGTCGAAGGGATGGCAAGCGAGTTTATCGGGCAAGGCCCTCGTTTAGCGATTGACCAATCTGCCTGATTCTGTTGAGATAGAGCAGTTGCTAGTCGTTAGAGCAAATGCCATCGCCTCAATAGGCGAGCCGCCACAGAGACTTCATGGAGATGAAATGGACCGTCGTCACTTTATCGAGGCAGGCCTTGCGTTAGGCGCGAGTATGGCTGCGCCCGCCTTTGGGCAATCTAAGCCGGGGTATCCGACCCAGACAATCAAAATGATTGTCGCGTTTGGGCCGGGGGGGTCGACCGACGTAACGGCCCGCATTATCTCAGCCAAAATGTACGAGGAGCTTGGGCAGCGAGTCGTGATTGAAAATAAACCTGGCGGCGGTTCGAACATTGGAAGTGAGCTTGCCGCGCGCGCAGCACCCGATGGTTACACGGTCTTTTTGGGCACCGTTGCTAATGCCATCAATATGTCGTTGTATAAAAACCCTGGTTACGATCTGATTCGGGACTTTGAACCGATTTCTATTTTGACGTCTGCCCCTGCGGTCTTGGTCGTGACGCCGAAGCTGCCTGTGAATACCGTGCAAGAATTGATTGCGTTGGCCCGTGCCAAGCCTGACAGCTTGAACTATGCGACCTCAGGTGTCGGCACAACGCCACACTTGGCCGGTGAAATGCTATTGCAGCGGTTCAACATCAAAATGACGCATGTTGCGTATAAGGGTGCGGCGCCGGCCTTAACCGACACGATTGCGGGCGTGACACAACTGGGCTTTAAAACCGCGCTATCTGCCATTCCAAGTATTCAGTCTGGCCAGTTAAAGGCCTTGGCGGTTTGCTCAGCCAAGCGTTTGGCCTTATTGCCCGATGTGCCCACGATGGCTGAGGCGGGTGTGCCTGATTTTGAAATCACCTCATGGAATGGTTTGTTTGCCCCAAGAGGGACGCCCGCCGATATCGTCGCAAAGTTAAATCAGGCCTGCGCAAATATTTCGCGCATGAAAGATGTGCAAGAAACGCTGGCCGCCCAAGCCGCCGACAGTCTGACCAGTACGCCGACCCAGTTTAAAGCCTTCATCGAGGCCGAGATCACCAAGTGGGGCGCTGTTGTGAAGTCGACGGGCGCTCAAATTTAAATCGGCTTTATAAATGTGATTCACCAGAAGAGGTTTTGATGTTTGTTCAGCAAGCGCCCGTGGTACAGAGGCTCGACGTGTTTACGGAGATGCCCGCCGAGTTTCGTCGAACTGGCGTGCGCTCTGAGTGGGCAAATGTTAATCGGGGTGGCGCCGCACTCGATTCGTTTCTTGAAGGGCCGGTGTTTGATGCATCGGATAATCTTTATGTGACCGATATCATTTTTGGACGCGTCTTTCGAATAGATCCCAAAGGCAATTGGACCTTAATCGTCGAGTATGACGGCGAACCCAATGGAATGAAGTTCTACTCAGAAAATGAATTATTGATCACGGATTACAAAAACGGCTTGATGCGTTTGAATATCCACACGGGTGCGCTGGTCCCTCACCTGGTCCGACGCAACACAGAGGGCTTTAAGGGCGTCAATGACTTGACCTGTGACTCGCAAGGCAATGTTTATTTCACCGATCAGGGTCAGTCGGGCATGCATGATCCCACGGGGCGGGTATACCGTTTGCGTCCCTCTGGCCAACTTGATTTATTGTTAAGCAATGTCCCGAGTCCAAATGGCATTGTGCTTTCGCCGGATGAAAAGGTCTTGTGGATTGCTGTGACACGCGGCAATTGCGTCTGGCGCGCGCCATTGATGCCCGATGGCAGTGTTGCGAAGGTTGGGCAGTTTTTTACGTCTCATGGCCCCAGCGGGCCCGATGGCATGGCCGTTGATGTTGTGGGCAATTTAGCGATTGCAAATCCAGGCCTAGGGTACGCATGGTTGGTCAACCATCGCGGTGAACCGATCGGGGTGTGGTCAAGTCCTAAGGGTTCGACCGTTACCAACCTTGCGTTCGGTGGTAAGGATCGTCAGACCTTGTATTGCACTGAGTCTGACTCGGCGACGATTTTGATCGCCCGCATGCCTCACCCGGGTGCCGTTGTGCACCGCGTAACTTAAATTTGGTTTGTGGGGTTTTTGAGTTAATCCGTACGCGTTTAGGGCTTGTCTGTGCGAAAATAGCTTAGCGTACGTGAGCTATTTTGCTCGTCAAATTCTTTGGCCCTTTATGCACAACTGCTGTCAAATTATCCGCCATTTTTTCATCTCAGCCCTTGCGACGCTTGGGCTGTTTGTGAGCTCAGCGACCCTAGCGGCGCCCCCAATTTTGGTACTGAACTCCCTGAGCGCCAATGTCAGTGTGATTGATCCAGTCACTTACAAAGAGATCAAGCGCGTTCCTGTCGGTAAAGAGCCCCATCATTTATACATGACACCAGACAATCGGTCGGTGATGGTGGCAAACGCGGCAGGCGATTCAATTAGTTTTCTAGATCCTAACACCGGTGATGTGCAGCGTACGCTGAAGGGGATCTTGGATCCCTACCATCTACGTTTTTCGCCAGACATGAAATGGTTTGTGACTGCGGCGAATCGACTCAATCACGTCGATATCTATCGCTGGGAAATCAAAAACGGCGAATTTCAGATGCAATTAGTCAAGCGCTTGCCTGCTGGTAAAACGCCGAGCCATATTGCGATCGACAGCAAGAGTACGACCGCCTATTTCACACTGCAAGATAGTCACGAACTCATGGCCGTTGATCTTGCGACGCAAAAGCCGCTTTGGACGATCCCAGTGGGCAAAACGCCAGCAGACTTATATCTGGCGCCGGATGATAAGACGTTGCTCATTGGCTTGACGGGTGCTGCCGAAGTTGAGGTCTATGACGTGTCGGGGGCAAAAGCGGTACTCACCAAACGCATACCGACCGGAGAAGGCGCACACGCGTTTCGTTCGCAAGGTGACAAACGGCATGTGTTTGTAAGCAATCGCAGTGCGAACACGATTAGCCGGATAGACTGGACAACATTGAAAGTTGTGAATACCTATCGTACGCCCGCGGGTCCGGACTGTATGGAAATGTTGGCAGACGGTAAGACCTTATTGTTTACCGCGCGCTGGGCCGGAAAACTGGTGGCCCTAGACATTGAAAAAAATGTCATTACGCAACAAGTGCCTGTCGGCAAGTCGCCGCATGGGGTCTGGACGTTGAACCATGCGAGTCGTCTCTAAGGTTCTGCATGGGATCGGGCTGTCGTCTATCGCGACGGCGTTGTTTGCCGCAGCAGCAACCTGCGAGCAACCTGTTTACCTTTCGTTTGATACCGGTCACATGCAGGTTGCACCGTTAGTGGCCGACGTTCTGCTGCGGCACAACGTACGCGCGACATTTTTTTTAGCAAACGAACCCACCCGCACCGGTGGCACGAGTCTTGATGAGGTATGGGCGCCTTGGTGGAAAGCGATGGCTCAACAAGGGCATGTTTTTGGCTCTCATACTTTTGATCATGTTTATTGGTTGAGCGATACCGCAGACGGTCGCTTTTCAATGAGGCCAAGTGCGGGCCCGCAGGCGGGCAAAAAATTGACATGGACCGCAGCGCAGTATTGCACTGAGCTCAATCGTTCTGCGAGCCGATTCGAAGAAATGACGGGGCAAAAAATATTGCCCTTATTTCGTGCGGCCGGAGGAAAAACATCGCCCGCTCTCGTGCGCGCTGCACGAGAGTGTGGTTATGAGCACGTA
>CALQNE010000002.1 GCA_943331855.1 Bordetella parapertussis | reverse complement strand
GCCATCGAACGCTTGTTGACGATAATGGTTTTTGCTTTGTAGGCTTCTAAGATCGGCATCCCAGCGATGGGTGATTTTGGATCTGTTTTGGCGGCAGGGTTCACCACATCGTTTGCGCCCAACACCAAGACCACATCTGTTTGTGCAAACTCACTGTTGATGTCTTCCATCTCAAACACTTGATCGTAAGGCACTTCGGCTTCGGCAAGCAGCACGTTCATGTGGCCAGGCATACGGCCGGCGACAGGGTGAATCGCATACTTCACGATCACGCCATGTTCAGTGAGCTTCTCGGCTAACTCTTTTAACGCGTGCTGGGCACGGGCCACCGCCAAGCCATAGCCCGGCACGATGGTGACGGTTTCGGCGTTGGTTAACAAAAAGGCTGCGTCGTCTGAGCTACCCGAACGCACGTTGCGTTGCTCGGCTGAGCCAGCTGCAGCAGCGCCATCACTGGTGCCGCCAAAACCGCCTAAGATCACGTTAAAGAACGAGCGGTTCATGGCCTTACACATGATGTAAGACAAGATCGCACCCGAAGAGCCCACCAGTGAGCCCGCAATAATCAGCATCGGGTTGTTGAGCGAAAAGCCAATGCCAGCCGCTGCCCAACCCGAATAGCTATTGAGCATAGACACCACAACCGGCATGTCTGCACCGCCAATCGGGATAATGATGAGAACGCCCAGCACAAAGGCAATCAGCGTCATCAGCACAAAAGGTGTCCAGCTTTGCGTGAGCATGAACCAGAGTCCACAACCCAGCATGGCAAGCGCCAGCGCAAGGTTAAACATGTGCTGACCCGGAAACGAAACCGGTGCACCTTGAAACAGCCTGAACTTATAGGCGCCTGAGAGCTTACCAAACGCAATCACCGAGCCCGAGAAGGTAATCGCACCGACAAAGGTACCGATGAATAACTCAAGACGATTACCAACCGGAATCGGTTGACCCGCGGCGGCGACATTAAAGGCATGTGGTTCGGCCACGATGGCAACCGCGATGGCAACCGCTGCTAAACCAATCATGCTGTGCATGAAGGCTACGAGCTCTGGCATTTTGGTCATTTCAACGCGCTTGGCCATCAGTGTGCCAATCGTGCCACCAATCAATAAGCCAACCAACACCCAGGCTAAACCTGTGAGTGCGTGCGCTTCACGTGCCAAGCCCACGATCAGGGCGCCCGTGGTGAGTACTGCAATGACCATCCCGATCATGCCAAAGGCATTGCCCAGTCGCGAGGTGGTTGGATGTGAAAGACCTTTAAGCGCCTGAATAAAACAGACAGAGGCAATCAGGTACAACAGCGTGACGACATTAATCGAGATCATGCTTGACCTCTGCTGGTGTCGGCGGTGTCTTGTTTGGCTTTAGGTGTTTTTTTCTTAAACATTTCAAGCATCCGACGGGTGACTAAAAAGCCGCCAAAGACATTGACAGCGGCGAGCGCCACGGCAAAGACGCCCATGCCGCGTGCCAGGCCACCTTCAGTAAGCGCGGCTGCAAGCATGGCACCGACAATCACAATGGCAGAAATCGCGTTGGTCACTGCCATCAACGGTGTGTGCAGTGCGGGGGTGACATTCCAGACGACGTGGTATCCCACGTAAATGGCCAGAACAAAAATAATCAGATTGACAAGGGTGGGGCTAATCGCATCCATGATTTATTTCTTCCTCAAGTTTTGGCCGCCTTCGCAGACCAGGCAGGCTTGAACGATATCGTCGTCGCGCGCGATCGCGAGCTTGCCTTCTTTGTCGATGATGAGCTTTAAAAAATCAAGTAAGTTGCGTGCGTACAAAGCAGAGGCATCCGTGGCCACCATACCGGGCAGGTTCGTCAGGCCCACCAGCGTGACACCGTTTTCTTGCACAACTAAGCCTTTTTGCGACAAGGGGCAGTTGCCACCGCGTTCGACAGCTAAGTCGATGATGACTGAGCCAGGCTTCATGGCGCGTACAGTTTCAGCTGAGATCAGGGTGGGAGCAGGGCGCCCTGGGATCAGCGCCGTTGAGATGACCAGATCGGCTTGTTTGCAGCGCTCTGAAACTAAGATCGCTTGGCGCGCCATCCAGCTTGCAGGCATCGGACGGGCATTGCCACCCACGCCTTGAGCGATTTCGCGTTCTTCGTCGGTTTCGAAGGGTACGTCAATAAACTTGGCACCCAGCGATTCAACCTGTTCTTTTGCAGCGGGGCGCACATCCGAGGCCTCGACCACGGCGCCTAGACGTTTTGCGGTAGCAATTGCTTGTAGGCCCGCAACACCTGTGCCTAAGATCACCACGCGTGCTGCTTTGATGGTGCCAGCTGCCGTCATCATCATCGGAAACATGCGGCCGTAATAGTGAGCGCCAAGCAACACCGCCTTGTAGCCCGCCAAGTTGGCTTGCGAAGACAGCACGTCAAGACTTTGCGCACGTGTGGTGCGAGGTGCCGCTTCAAGCGCGAAGGCGGTGAGGCCAGCCTGCGCCATGGCATCTAGACCCTCGGCATCAAACGGGTCAAGCATCCCAGCTAACGCGGTGCCGGCTTTGATCAGCGGCAGTTCAGCAGTGCTGGGCGCACGCACTTTTAAAATCAATTCTGCAGCAAAGGCTTGCGCGGCATCGGTGATCGAGGCGCCAGCCTGTTCGTAGGCCTCGTTGTTAAAATGTGCGGTTAACCCAGCATCGCGCTCAACCAACACTTGGTGGCCTGCAGCGACGTATTTTTTGACGGTTTCAGGCGTTGCCGAAACTCGGGTCTCGTGATCGCGGGTCTCACGCGGGATTCCAATGCGCATCGACTTCTCCGAAGATAATCTCTATTAGTGGGGCAGTTTACTCGTTTTGTCTGTTTTGGGGCTGCAAGGAGAAAAGCCCATTTTCAGCGGAAGCGCGTCTTGAACCGACTACAATTTGCTTAATATGGATACCCCGGTTTCTTCTCTCCCCAAAAAGACTAAACAACGCGTCGTCGTCGGCATGTCTGGCGGCGTTGACTCGTCGGTAACCGCTTGGTTACTAAAAGAGCAAGGCTACGAAGTAATCGGCCTGTTCATGAAAAACTGGGAAGATGACGATGACTCTGAATACTGCTCAACGCGCCAAGATTGGTTAGACGCTGCCAGCGTGGCTGATGTGGTGGGTGTTGATATTGAGGCCGTTAATTTCTCGGCTGAATATAAAGACCGAGTCTTCGCCGATTTTTTGCGCGAGTATTCGGCGGGGCGTACACCCAACCCCGATGTGCTGTGTAATGCCGAAATCAAGTTCAAGGCATTTTTAGATCATGCGATGACCTTGGGCGCTGATCACATCGCCACCGGGCACTACGCACGTGTGCGTGCGGTGCCGGCGCCGACTGGTACGCGCTATCAATTGCTTAAGGCGCTTGATCACACGAAAGATCAAAGTTATTTTTTACATCGCCTGAATCAGGCGCAGTTGGCCCGCACCTTGTTTCCACTGGGCGAGATCACCAAAAACGAAGTGCGTCGCTTAGCCCATCAAATCGGTTTACCCAACGCCGCTAAAAAGGATTCGACCGGCATTTGTTTTATCGGCGAAAGACCTTTTCGTGAATTTTTAAATCGGTATCTGCCCACTGAGCCGGGTGCGATTTTGACTGAAACGGGCGAACGTGTGGGCACGCATCATGGCTTATCGTTTTACACGCTGGGCCAGCGCAAGGGCTTAGGGATTGGTGGCGTCAAAGGCCATCAACAAGCGGATGGTACGGGTCCGATTTGGTATGCGGCACGCAAAGAGATGGCGACCAACACCCTGTATGTGGTTGAGGGCCACGAGCATCCCTGGCTGTTGTCGCAGTCGTTGCAGGCGGGGCAGGTGAGTTGGGTGGATGAGCAGCCACCTCTGGCAGGCGCCTATGCCGCTAAAACACGTTATCGGCAAGCTGATGCAAGCTGTGCACTCGTCAACCGAGACGCAGCGTTTGAGTTGAGCTTTACACAAGCGCAGTGGGCAGTAACGCCCGGGCAATCGGCTGTTTTATACGACGGTGATATTTGCCTGGGTGGCGGCATCATCACCTGAGCGGTTAGGCCGCGGGTGGTGCCGTATCGATAAAGCTCTGGCGAACGGCAAGTTTTTTATATAAGCGCTCTAAGTTTGGATGCGTGCTGCGCCAGTCGATATGGGCAAAGCGCAAGTCCATATAACCCAAGACGCAACCAACTGCGATATCGGCCAGGGTATAGCTCACTCCCATACAAAAGCTTTGTTCGCCTAAGCCTTTTTCCATCATGTTCAAGGCAGCGTCCATCTTGCCGTACTGGCGTTCAATCCACTCGGGGCTTTGCTGCGCAACAGGCCGTTGTAGCTCTTTCACAATCGTAATGCTGGCATCAAGGGTACCATCGGCCAGGGCTTCCCAGCATTTGGCGGCCGCGCGCTCGCGACCACTTTTGGGGATCAAACTGCCAACGGGTGAAAGGGTGTCCAGATACTCAACAATGACGCGAGAATCAAACAGGGCACTACCGTCATCTGTCACGAGGCAGGGCACTTTACCTAGCGGGTTGTGTTCTTGGATTCGGGTGTCTGCATCCCAAACGTTTGCGTTTTCTAGCTGATGATCAAGTTTTTTTTCAATCAACACGATACGTACCTTGCGTACGTAGGGGCTAGTGGGTGAGGAAAGCAGTTTCATAGGTCTGAGGCATGAAGCAATTTTGAGTCAATGGATAGTTTAAGGCCTCATGCGCCATTAGGCGTATAAACCGGGGTGATAAACTGATCTTTATTCTTTCTGTCGTTTTTTGGTCAAAATCTTATATGAAAACCAACCCCGAGCTCAGCGCTTTAAATGCCGTGTCGCCCCTGGATGGACGCTACGCCTCGCGCTGTGAAGGTTTGCGCCCCTTATTGTCTGAGGCGGGCTTTATGGCCCATCGGGTTGAAGTCGAGATCGCCTGGCTGGTTGGGCTGTCTGAGGCCGGATTGAGCGAGTTAAAGCCGTTTTCAGTCAAGGCGCGTGCTCGATTGCAAGAAATTGTGTCCGGTTTTTCAGAGGCAGACGCTGATCGCATCAAGCAGATCGAGCGCGTGACCAATCACGACGTTAAAGCTGTTGAATATTGGTTAAAAGAGCAGGTTGCAGGCGATGCTGAACTTGAAGCTGCCGGCGAATTTATTCATTTTGCCTGTACCTCTGAGGATATCAACAATACTTCGCATGCCTTGATGTTGGGCCGCGCGCGTGATCAGGTTGTGGTGCCCCAACTGCAAAAAGTGTTGACGGCGGTCAAGCATATTGCGCATACCCAAGCTGGGCAGCCGATGCTGGCGCGCACGCATGGCCAACCGGCTACGCCGACCACGCTTGGTAAAGAGTTTGCCAACGTGGCCGCGCGCCTGCAAGCCGCGATCGCCAATATTGAAGCTGTGGTGCCACTTGCCAAAATGAATGGTGCAACCGGTAACTACAACGCCCATATGTCGGCCTATCCTGAGATTGACTGGGCGTCTTTTAGTGGCAAGGTTCTGGGTGGACTTGGGTTAAAACAAAATGCGCATACGATTCAGATTGAGCCTCATGATTGGATGGCTGCACTTTTTGATGCGGTGGCGCGAACCAATACGATTTTGATCGATTTGAATCGTGATATTTGGGGCTACATTGCTTTGGGCTTTTTTAAACAGCGACTCAAAGATGGTGAGGTCGGGTCGTCGACCATGCCCCATAAAGTCAACCCGATTGACTTTGAGAATGCCGAAGGTAATTTAGGCTTAGCCAATGCTGTATTGCGGCATCTCTCTGAGAAATTGCCGATTTCGCGTTGGCAGCGTGATTTAACTGACTCAACCGTGCTGCGTAATCTTGGGGTTGCGCTCGGGTATTGCCTGGTTTCCTACGATGCTTGCTTGCGTGGGTTAAACAAACTAGAAGTCAACGCCGCTGCAATTGATGCTGACTTAGATCGTTGCTGGGAAGTCTTAGCCGAACCGATTCAAACGGTGATGCGTCGCTACGGGTTGCCACAGCCTTACGAACAACTGAAGGCACTCACGCGGGGTAAAGGGATTACTCAAGAAGCCTTACAAGAATTTATTTCAGGATTAGCGTTGCCTGCCGAAGTGAAGGCGCGTCTGTTGGCGTTAACGCCGCGCAGTTACATTGGTATGGCGCAAACGCTTGCTAAAAACGTTTAACGATTGTAAAAAAGCACTGAGATCCCTTTAACTTGAATATACATACGGCAACATGAAAAAAATTAATCTACTGTCGGTCGCCTTAACCGTTTGTTTGCCCTTTATCTTGCAACCCGCCCAAGCGCAGTTTGCCAAGCCTGATGCCGCGATTAGCTATCGTCAGTCGGCGCTCACTTTGATTAGCTCGCATTTTGGTCGCATGCAGCCAACTATTAAAGGCGCAACGCCCTATGACGCCGCTGCAATCAATGCCAATATTGATGTGCTTAAAACCTTATCTAACTTACCTTGGGCTGGTTTTATTGAAGGCAGCCAAGCGGGCAGCAATGCTAAACCCGAAGCTTGGTCCGATGCAGCCGGCTTTAAGCAAGCTCAGCAAAAATTTCAGCTAGCGGTTGTTAAGTTATCTGAGGCTTCAGGCACTGGTGATCTTGAAAAACTACGTTCGGCCTATGGCGACGTGGGTGCCAGTTGCAAGGCGTGCCACGATTCGTATCGCGTCAAAAAATAACGATTGAACAAGAAATAAAAAAGAGACCTCATTAAATTGAGGTCTCTTTTTTTATTAGCTTGATGCGCTTACGATTTTAAAAAAGGCAGTACAGCGCTGAGATATTGCTCTGGGATTTCAGTGGGTGGGATATGGGCAGAAGGCACCATCGCCAGCTTGGCACCTTTAATCCGCTCAACTAAGGCCTGTCCGCGTGCCAATGGTGTTGACAGGTCAAAATCTCCAACGACAACAAGCGTAGGCGTTTGAATATTGGCCAGGCGTGGATATAAATCCATATCGCGAATCGCTGCACAACACCCGGCATAGCCGTGGGGGGCGTGTGACAACGCGGTGTTACGCACGCGTTTAAGTTCAATCGTGTTCTTTGCGACAAAGTCTGGTGTAAAAAATCGACCGATGACACCGTCAATAATCGCGGGCATCCCGCCTTGTTTTAACGCGGCCATACGTGCATCCCAAATGCCGGCATCAAACTCTGCTGAGGTATTGCTCAATACAAGGTGTTTTAGGCCAATCGCGCGTCGGGCGCCGAGTTCCATGCCTACCATGCCACCTAACGAGATCCCCCAATAGTCATATGAGGTCAGTCGCGCTGCTGCGATGACCGCTTGCGCATCGTCGGTTAATTGAGCCAAAGAGTAATCCCCCTGAGGAGCCTCTGAGCCACCGTGACCGCGTGAGTCGTAACGCACAACATAAAAATGTTTCATTAGGGCATCGAGCATCGGATCCCATAACGAAAAATCGGTGCCGAGTGAATTGCCCAGTACAAGCGCAGGGAGTGTGGCATCGCCATCACCGCGCCAATAGATACGACAGGATCCGTTTGTTACGACTGGCATAAGTCACCTTTCAAAAATAAATATTGAAGGATCTTAACCTGCATTCAATGCGCGTGAGATCAGCCACCACGTTAATCCTGCAAGGCCTAGGGCAAGCCCTAAGGCAAGCACGCGCACGCGCCAGTCGTCTTGTGCGGGGGCGGTATCGTCTGGGACGAGATCCTTTGCAACATCACCATGAATCATCGGCATGATCAGACGTTGTCCTTTAAGCGTATAAAAAAGGATTGCGGCCAAATGCAAACCGATGACTGCATAGAGAAAAATTTCGTTAAATTGATGCAAGCCGGTCAGGCGCTCTGACAAAGCATTGCTGACATTTGCGGCAAAGGGCCCTTGGGTCAGAATATCGTCGTTTGCAAAGAGCCCCGTAAACCCCTGCCAGCCAATCACTCCTAACATTCCAAAAACTGACCAAGAGCCTAAGGGGTTATGACCCGCTAGCTTTGAGGGTGATTTCAAGTAAGCCCAGACGCGGCGTGGCGAGGCATAAAACGAAGCAAAGCGCGCATAACGCGGGCCAAGCACTCCCCAAAGTATTCTGAAGACGACCAGTGCGAGCGCTGTGATGCCTAAACGCACATGCCAATCCATCCAGTTACCGCCAAGTTTGACGGTCACAATGGCGCCCGTGACGCATAAGGCAAGGGCTACATGAAACAGGCGGGTGGGTAAGTCCCAAATACGCAGTACGGTTTTTTGCTTTGGCATCAAAGAGTGTGTCGGCTTGATGGGTAGTGACGCATGTTGAGTAGGTCATGATAACCGTAGCGCTTTGGCTGAGGCATATTTTTTGCACTGCAGCATAAAAATGAAATATGTCATGTATGTGTCACAGACTTTACGCTACGATCTCAGAACTAATTAAAACTAAATACTCAGAATAGATTTGCTCATGACCGCTGTTCGCTTTACACAAGTCAGTAAACATTGGGATGCAACTGTCGCGTTGCATCCAACTGATTTGACGCTTGCGGCGGGTGAGTTTTCTGTGTTGCTCGGCCCCTCGGGTTGTGGCAAGACCACAACCTTGCGTTTAATCGCGGGTCTTGAAATGCCCACCACAGGGCAAATTGAGATTTTTGGACAAAACGTCACCCAGGTCGCGTCTTCACAACGCGGGGTCTCGATGGTGTTTCAAAATTACGCCTTGTTTCCGCATTTATCCGTTGCTGAAAATATTGTGTTCGGTTTGCGCGTGCGTCGGGTGCCCAAGGCTGAAACAGAGCAGCGACTCAAACAGGTGCTCGAACTTCTGAATCTCACGCCTTACCAAGCGCGTAAGCCAGGGCAGTTGTCGGGTGGTCAACAGCAACGCGTGGCTCTCGCGCGAGCGCTCGTGGCCGATAGTCGGTTGTGTTTAATGGATGAGCCGCTTTCAAATCTTGATGCGCAACTGCGCCAAGAAATGCGCCATGAATTGCGCGCCTTACAACTGAAGCTTGGTTTGTCGGTGGTGTATGTCACCCATGATCAAACCGAGGCCATGAGTATGGCGGATCGCGTCGTACTCTTGCGCGAGGGGCGTATTGAGCAAGTTGCCACTCCCTTTGAAATTTATCAAAAACCAAACACCTTATTTGCTGCGCAATTTATTGGTAGCGCCCGAATGAATTTGCTTGAACTTGAGCAAGGTTGTTTGGCCGGCAGCAATATCGCGGTGGCTGCACCCGAGGGGGCGGTGCGAATGGGTCTGCGTCCTGAAGATATTCACTTGGGTAGCGGACATCGTATGCCGGTTGAGAAAACCGAGTTTACGGGTGCCGACTTGTTGTTGCATGTCCGGGCTGGGTCTCAATTGATTGCAGTGCGCGCTGAGGGCAAGCAGGCGCAGGCGGTGCAGGGTGAAGTGCACTTAAGCTGGAGTGCTGAGAATTTGCATTGGTTTGATAAGCAAGGTTTACGTCTTTAAACGAAAGGAGATTGATCATGAAGCACATACTAAGTGGCATGGTGTTACTCACGGCGGGGCTTTGTACAAGCGCCGCGGTGTTGGCAAAGACTGATATTTCATTTTATTTTCCAGTTGCAGTGGGTGGCCCGATTACGAAAACAATCGATCAGTACGCCGCTGACTTCAATAAAGAAAACCCGGATTACAACGTGGTGCCCGTGTATTCGGGCACTTATCAAGAAACGATCGTTAAAGTCTTGACCGCGCACAAGTCAGGTAAACCGCCAACGGCTGCCATTCTGTTGTCAACCGACACGTTTACGCTGGCCGATGAAGATGCGATTTCGCCGATCGATAACTTTGTTAAGACAGATGCCGATCGTGAGTGGCTGAAAAGTTTTTTTCCGGCCTTCATGTTGAATGGGCAGTTTGGCAATAAGACCTGGGGTGTGCCGTTTCAACGTTCAACGGTCGTGCTTTACTGGAACAAAGAGGCCTTTAAAGAAGCGGGCCTTGATCCAAACGCACCACCTAAGACCTGGGCCGAAACCATCAGCATGGGTCAAAAGCTCACTAAAAAAGATGCCAGTGGCAACATCACACAATGGGGTATCCAAGTGCCGTCCAGTGGCTTCCCTTACTGGCTGTTTCAAGGCTTCAGTACGCAAAGCGGCGGCATCTTAGCGAACGCTGAAGGTAATCGCGTTCAGTACGATGATCCTAAAGTCGTTCAAGCGTTGAGCTACTGGGTCGACTTATCTAAGAAGCACGGTATCCATCCCCCAGGCGTGGTTGAGTGGGGCACAACGCCACGCGACTTTATGGAGAAAAAAGCCGCAATGATCTGGACTACCACGGGCAATTTGACCAACATTCGCACAAATGCCAAGTTTGACTTTGGCGTGGCGATGTTACCGGCCGGCGAGCGTGCGGGTTCACCCACAGGGGGCGGTAACTTCTTTATTTTCAAAAAGGCGGCTGCAGCCGAGCAAGAGGGTGCTTATAAATTTGCCAAGTGGCTGACGCAGCCAGCGCGTGCTGCGCAATGGAGTATCGATACGGGGTACGTCGCCGTGTCGCCTGCTGCCTATGAAACACCGGCCTTGAAAAAGTACGCAGCTGAGTTTCCGCCCGCTTTGGTGGCGCGCGATCAATTGCCGTTTGCGGTGGCTGAGCTTTCAACCCACGATAACCAGCGCGTGACCAAAGCGCTGAACGACGGATTGCAAGCGGCGTTAACGGGCACCAAAACGCCCGAGCAAGCCATGAAGGATGCGCAAGCAGAAGCGACGCGCTTGTTACGACCTTTCCAAAAGTAAGGTTGTGCGTGACGTTTGAATTTGAAATTTAAGCGTCACGCATCGCACGATGCATACTGCTCGTCGTCATCTTTACGCATATCTGTTGTTATTGCCTGCCTTCGTTTTCTTGGTAGGCTTTACGCATTACCCTGCCGTTGCGACCTTGCTTGATAGCTTGATGTCCACGCCGCGGGCGGGACGCGCGAGTGTGTTTGTGGGTCTCGACAATTATCAAGGCATGATTGAAGACCCGATCTTCTGGAAATCCTTGATCAATAACCTTTGGTTTGCGTTAGCGACGATTCCGGTGTCCATCGCGTTATCGATTGGCATGGCCTTGTGGGTCAATGACAAAATCGCTGGGCGTCAATTTCTAAGGCTATCCTATTTTTTACCAACCGTCTTGCCCATGATTGCTGTTGCTAATATTTGGATCTTCTTTTACACGCCCGGGTACGGCTTAATTAATCAAGTACTGCAAGCTTTTGGCTTTGCAAGTCAAAACTGGTTAGGCGATCCGAACTTGGTTTTAGGATCGGTCATCGTGGTTGCGATCTGGAAAGAAGCCGGCTTCTTTATGATCTTTTATTTGGCAGCGTTGCAAACCTTGAGTCCCAGTTACCAAGAGGCCGCACAAATCGAGGGTGCCAGTCGGTGGTATTTTTTTAGACGCATTCAGTGGCCCCTGCTGATGCCTACGACGATTTTTGTGTTGGTTAATGCGTTGATCAATGCGTTCAGAATGGTTGATCACATTATTGTGATGACCAAGGGCGGGCCCGATAACGCCTCTTCGCTTTTGCTTTTTTATTTGTATGAAGTCGGCTTCAAGTTCTGGGACCAGGGCTACGCCTCGGCCCTGACTGCCGTGTTGCTGGCACTTTTGGCAATCGTAGGGCTTGTGCAGTTTTTTGTGCTTGACCGCAGGGCTCATTACCGATGAACAGCCAAGGGATTCAAGCCGGGCTGCTTTCTACCTTGGGTGCCTGGGTGTTGGCGCTGTTGTGGATCACGCCTTTGCTATACGCCTGCTGGGCTGCGTTTCATCCTTCTGAGTTCGCTACAAAATGGGTGCTCACCGCGCCACTCACACTTGATAACTTCAAGGCCGCGTGGGAGGCAGCACCGTTTGCGCGTTATTTTTTAAACACAACCTTGTTGGTCGCAACCATTCTTGCCATGCAGTTATTGCTGTGTACCTTGGCAGCTTACGCGTTTGCGCGCTATGAGTTTTGCGGCAAAAGCGTGATGTTTTCACTGGTCTTGATTCAGTTAATGATCATGCCCGAAATTTTAATTGTGCGAAATTATCAAACGCTCACAAAGCTGGGTCTGGTTGATACCTTGTTTGGAATTGGCTTGCCCTATTTTGCTTCGGCGTTTGCAATCTTTTTGTTGCGCCAAACCTTTCGAACAATTCCCAAAGAGCTTGTTGAGGCCGCTGAAATGGAAGGGGCCTCAGCGCTACAAGTGTTGCGTCACGTTTACATCCCGTTAGCCAAACCGGTGTATCTCGCGTTTTCATTGGTGTCGGTGAGCTATCACTGGAATAATTTTCTTTGGCCTTTGGTGGTGAGTAATTCAGTTGAGTCGCGTCCGCTCACGGTTGGCTTGCAAGTGTTTTCGTCTACCGATCAGGGCATTGACTGGTCTATCATCACCGCGGCCACCTTGCTGACCTCGGGTCCCTTATTAATTGGCTTTTTGATTTTTCAGCGTCAGTTTGTTCAATCCTTTATGCGAGCAGGTATCAAATGAAAATTGTGACCTATAACGTACAGTGGTTTAAAGGCTTGGATGGCGTCGTGGATATTGCGCGCGTGTTGAAGGTCGCGCGTGAGATGGCTGATTTTGATGCGTTGTGCTTGCAAGAAGTTGCCGTGAATTACACGACCCTAACGGGCACGGCACAACCTAATCAACCTGAGATTGTTAAGGCCTTGTTGCCTGGGTTTGAGGTTTTTTTTAGCGCCGCCATTGATGAGTTGTCGCCTTGCGGCACGATGCGTCAGCAGTTTGGCAACTTGATCGCGACCCGGTTGCCCGTACGCCAGGTGCAGCACACACCTTTACCATATCCTAATCCTACAGTGGTCGAGCCAACGCCCAGCATGCAGCGCATTGCGCTGACCTGCACTGTGCAAGCACCTTGGGGCCCGGTGCGCTTGATCACCAGCCATCTTGAGTATTACAACCAGATCATGCGCCACGCACAAACGCGCGCGCTTCGTGATTTGCATTTGCAAGGTTGCGCGCTGGCTGCACAGCCTTCAAAAACAGAGCAGGGCACTCCTTATCAACCTAAGCCCCTCACAACCGACACAATTATTTGCGGTGATTTTAATTTTGAGCCAGATAGCGATGAGTACGCCACCATGCTTCAAACAGATGCCGCCTGCAATTTGGTGAATAGTTTTGACGTGCTGCACCCTGGCGCTGCCTATCCGTCAACCTTCAGGTTATTCGACCGAACCTATGGCCCAGAACCCGTAGGTTGTGATTTCTTTTTTGTGAGCGATTCGCTCGCACCGCGTGTAAAAAGCTTTGCCGTCAACCAAGAAACCAAGGCTTCGGATCATCAGCCGGTGATGCTTGAACTTGATTAGGCTGCTTGTATGGGACATAAGCCAAGTATTGGTGCGTGACAGCACCAAATTGGTGCAAACAATCTTGCGCTTTGAACCATGCGCCAAAATAAGGCGTATCGGCGTTGCTCTTAGCCTTGTTGTCGCGCATTCCCAGTCCTTGCAGTGCATTTTAGGACGACGATCCAATCGACCTAATTAGTTGGCACGTTATTTGCTGTTCACCCTATGTCAAGTCTCAACGCAAAGGGTGCTCACGATGTCACTGTTCTCAAATCCGTTTGATTCAAATGTTCGTTTGCGCTGCGCCTGTGGCCAGCATCAGTCTGAGGCTGAGCATCAAGCCAGCACAGCCTTGGTCGAGCAGCACTCGTCAGAGGCTTTGACCTCGCGGGTGGTTGAGCAAGCTGTGATGCGTGCTGTGTTTCCTGAAGACGGTATGCGTCGTCGCTTCTTGCAGGCTGTCGGCGCACCCACTGCGTTGGCTGCTTTGTCAGCGCTGTTTCCGTTAGCGGCTGCAAAAGAAGCCTTTGCGCAAGGCGGCAAGCTAGAGAAAACCGATCTAAAGATCGGCTTTATTCCAATCACCTGCGCCACCCCGATCATCATGGCGGATCCCATGGGGTTTTATAAGCGTCAGGGTCTTAATGTTGAAGTGATCAAGACTGCAGGCTGGGCTGTGATCCGCGACAAGACCATGAATAAAGAATACGACGCCGCGCACATGTTGTCGCCCATGCCCATCGCGATTTCGATCGGTGCGGGTGCGTCGCCCACGCCTTATACCGTACCAGCCATTGAAAATATTAACGGGCAGGCCATCACGCTGGCCATGAAGCACAAAGATAAGCGTAATCCAAAAGATTGGAAGGGCTTCAAGTTCGCGATTCCGTTTGACTACTCGATGCACAATTATCTGTTGCGTTATTACCTCGCTGAAAATGGTTTAGATCCTGATCGTGATGTACAGATTCGTGTGGTGCCACCACCAGAGATGGTCGCCAACTTGCGTGCCGACAACATAGATGGTTTTTTAGGACCTGATCCTGTCAATCAGCGCGCGGTGTTTGATGGCGTTGGTTTTATTCATATTTTGTCAAAAGAGTTGTGGGACGGTCACCCCTGTTGCGCGTTTGCAGCTAGTAAAGAGTTTGTTACGACAAATCCCAATACCTACGGCGCCTTGCTTCGGTCAATCGTTGAAGCAACGGCTTATGCGCAAAAGCCAGAAAATCGTAAAGAAATTGCAGCGGCGATTTCAACGCCCAATTATTTGAATCAGCCCTTAACGGTTGTCGAGCAAGTGTTGACCGGCACCTTTGCTGATGGCTTAGGTGGCGTCAAAAAAGTACCTGATCGTGCGGGCTTTGATCCCTTTCCGTGGGAGTCATTTGCGATCTGGATTTTGACGCAAATGCAGCGCTGGGGTCAGATTAAAGGTGAAGTCGATTATCAAAAAATAGCGCGCGATGTGTTCTTGGCAACAGATGCGCGACGTGCAATGGAACAAGCGGGCCTTGTACCACCCGCCTCGAATACCAAGTCGATTACCGTCATGGGCAAAGTGTTTGATTCAAGTAAGCCTAAAGAGTATCTCGATAGCTTTGCGATTAAGAGGATTTAAGCGCGATGCTTAAAAGTGAGAAACTACGCGCCTTGATTTTGTCTTTGTTGATTTTTGGCGTGTTCGTGGCTGCATGGCAAATCGGGACGATGCCTTTCTCAAGCACTCAGACGGTGGACGACGAATACGCCAAGTTAGTGGGTTCGGCAGCCTCTACTGGGCAAAAATCGGCATTTCCAACTCCCATGGATGTCGGGCGCAAACTTGCCGAGCAGTTGGCCAATCCTTTCTACGATCGAGGACCGAACGATAAAGGCATTGGGATTCAACTGGCGTGGTCAGTCGGACGCGTAGGGCTAGGCTTTGGTTTGGCTGCCTTGGTGGCGGTGCCGCTCGGATTTTTGATCGGTATGTCGCGTTTAGTGTTTCAAGCGCTTGATCCGTTTATTCAAGTGCTTAAGCCGATCTCACCTTTAGCCTGGATGCCACTCGCGCTGTTTACGCTGAAGGACTCGGGGGTATCCGCTATCTTTGTGATCTTTATCTGCTCGATTTGGCCCATGTTGATTAACACTGCCTTCGGCGTAGCCTCAGTCCGTAAAGAATGGATTGACGTTTCGCGTACGCTTGAAGTTAGCCCCTTGCGTAAAGCCCTGTTGGTGATCTTGCCTGCCGCAGCGCCGACGATTATGACGGGGATGAGGATTTCAATTGGTATCGCCTGGCTGGTGATTGTTGCTGCCGAGATGCTAGTGGGTGGCACTGGCATTGGATATTTTGTGTGGAATGAATGGAACAATCTTTCAATCGCCAATATTTTAGTGGCCGTCTTTTTGATCGGTGTAATCGGAATGTTGCTGGATATGTGTTTTGCACGTTTGCAAAAAGCGGTGACCTATCGTGATTAATTTACTTGACTTAAAAACGACAGGAAGACCCTGACATGCAAAGTTTTGTACAAGTGCAGGGCTTGAAACAGTCGTTTCCAAGCGTCTCGGGTGAGGGCGATCTTGTCGTCTTTGACGATATCAATTTTGAAATCACAAAAGGTGATTTTGTTTGCATTATCGGTCATTCAGGCTGTGGCAAGACGACGATTTTGAACGTGCTCGCCGGGCTTGAAGAACCCACGGGTGGTAATGCTTTCATCGATGGGCGTGAAATCTCAGGCCCTAGTCTGGATCGCGGCGTGGTGTTTCAGGCCCATGCGCTGATGCCTTGGATGACTGTTCACGGCAATATCGCTTTCGCTGTGCGTTCAAAGTGGCCCGATTGGTCGCGCACGCAGGTTGATCAGCACGTACAGCAGTTTATTGATATGGTGCATCTACAAGGTTCAGAAAATAAAAAGCCCTCGCAGCTTTCGGGCGGAATGAAGCAGCGCGTCGGTATTGCGCGTGCCTTTGCGATACAGCCTAAGATGTTGTTATTGGATGAGCCCTTTGGTGCGCTAGATGCCTTGACACGCGGCAATATTCAAGACGAGTTAGTGACGATTGTGCGGCAAACCAAGCAAACCGTTTTTATGATTACCCACGACGTTGATGAGGCGATTTTATTGTCAGACAAAATATTTTTGATGAGTAATGGCCCACGCGCGAAGCTTGCTGAAATTGTGAGCAATCCTTTACCCCGCGATCGTACGCGTGCCACGATGCATCATGATCCAAAATTTTACGAAGTACGCAATCATTTGATTGATTTTTTAGTGCACCGGTCAAAGACCTTTGCACAAGCATAAAACTTATATCTTTTACTTTTCTAAATTCAGGAGATCTACATGGCCGTTGCCAAAGCAGTCGCTAAACCGATGACACGCGAAGACGTAACCGATTTAATTTATTCGGCTAAAGTGCAAAAAGGCATTAAGTGGGCGGATGTTTCAAAGAAACTCAAACTTTCAAAAGAGTGGACGACGGCCGCTTGCCTGGGGCAAATGACGCTGACCAAAGCGCAAGCCACGATTATTGGCAAAACGTTTGATCTACCCGCTGAAGCTGTCGCTTTATTGCAAGTGGTACCTTACAAAGGCTCCTTACGCAGCTCAGTTCCAACAGATCCGCTCATTTATCGCTGGTACGAAATCGTGAGTGTCTATGGCACAACAATTAAAGAACTGATTCACGAAGAGTTTGGCGATGGCATCATGAGCGCAATCGATTTTTCAATGGATATCAAGCGTGAACCCGATCCAAAGGGCGATCGTGTCAATGTCGTATTATCCGGAAAATTCTTACCCTACAAAACGTATTAAGAATTAGATTTTTTTTTGGCCTGAGTGCCTGGGCGACAGAGTTTTCTGTCGCCTTTTTTGCTTTTTTGGTTATAGTTCATTGTGCTCGGATCATCGCGCGCCGCTTAGGTACTCGTTTTTAAGACTTTAAGCGCTACCTTTCCTTTTTTATCGATATCTCTATGCGTTTTGGCGACATGATCATGCAGTGGTCTGAGCAACTGGCTCAGTTTAGCGAGCCTCACTGGGCCGAGAAAGGCCAGTTGACCGTCACCTATCTAACGGACGCCCATCTGGCAACCGGCCGCACCTTAAGCGCGTTGATGCTTGAGGCAGGTTTTGACGAAGTATCAACCGATGCAGTGGGTAATGTGGTCGGTGTCTATCATGGGCAAAATCCCAAAACCCCGCGTTTATTGACGGGCTCGCATTACGACACGGTGCGTAATGGCGGCAAATATGATGGTCGTTTAGGGATCTTGGTGCCGTTGGCTGCGGTTCGCGAGTTGGTGCAGCGTAAGCAGCGCCTACCCTTTGGTATTGAGGTGATCGGCTTTGCCGAAGAAGAGGGCCAACGCTATCGCGCTACCTTTTTGGCCGCTAGTGCGCTGACTGGGTCGTTTGACCCAGCTTGGTTGGCGCAAGTGGATGCAGATGGTGTCACGATGCAGCAGGCCATGCAACAAGCGGGCTTGCCGGGCACGTTCGATGCTATCGCTGCACTGAAGCGCGACCCGAATCAATATCTGGGCTTTGTTGAGGTGCATATTGAGCAAGGCCCCGTTTTATGCGAAGGGGCGTTGCCCTTAGGTGTGGTCACTTCGATCAATGCCGGCATCCGGGCAACCTGCAAAACGTCAGGTATGGCGGCCCACGCGGGCACGACGCCTATGTTGATGCGACAAGATGCCATGCTTGCTGCCGCTGAAATCAGCTTGATGGCTGAACAACGCGCGCGTGCCGATACGGATTCGGTTGCAACAGTCGGTCAGTTTCAAGTGCCGGGCGGATCCATTAACGTGATACCCGGTGAATGTGCGTTTACGTTAGATATGCGTGCCCCCACCGATGCGCAACGCGATGCCTTGGTCAGCGATATCGTGAAGCAAGCGCAAAGCATTGCCGAGCGGCGTCAGGTTAAGTTTGAATACACCGAGGTGATGCGTGCGGCAGCTGCGCCCTCAGATCCCGCTTGGCAAACGCGCTGGGAGCGTGCCGTCACTGCGATTGGCCAACCCGTTTTTAAACTCAATAGTGGTGCCGGCCACGATGCCATGAAATTGCATACCATCATGCCGCAGGCCATGTTGTTTGTGCGTGGTGGTAATCGCGGCATTAGTCATAATCCACTGGAAATCATCACGGCCGAAGATGCAGATCTTACGGTACAAGCGTTTGTTGCCTTGCTCGATGATTTAGTGGCACATCCTTAAGCGTACGTATAAACTTTTTGAATAGAATGATTTTCTGATGAATACTTCTGCCTACTTTCGTCTTGATCAATGGATCGACGCACACTTTGATGAACAGGTGTCTTTCTTACAGTCGGTGCTTTCTGTGCCAACGGACACGCCGCCTGGTAATAACACCCCGCACGCTCTACACACGGCACAGCTGCTTAAAAAATATGACATGCAAGCCGAAGCACATGCCGTGCCTGAAGAGGTTGTACATGCTGCGGGGCTTGAATCGATTACGAATCTCATTGTCAAACGTCAGTACGGGCAGGGCGGTCGTGTGCTTGCGCTCAATGCGCATGGCGATGTTGTACCGCCCGGAGACGGCTGGACTTACCCGCCCTACGCGGGTGAAGTGCATGACGGCAAAATCTACGGACGTGCAGCCGCAGTGAGTAAGTGCGATTTTTCAACGTACGTATTTGCAGTGCGGGCGCTTGAGTCCTTAGGCGTGCCGCTAAAAGGGCGCATTGAGTTGCAATTTACCTATGACGAAGAATTTGGCGGCGAACTTGGCCCTGGTTGGTTGCTAAAAAATAAACTCACCCAACCCGACCTGGCGATTGCTGCAGGCTTTAGTTATCAAATCATTACAGCCCACAACGGTTGCTTGCAACTTGAAGTCACCGTGAACGGCAAGATGGGCCATGCGGCGGTGCCAACCTCTGGTGTCGATGCGCTGCAAGCTGCTGTCAAAATCATGAACGCCTTGTATGCATTAAATGATACCTACAAGTCGATCACTAGCAAGGTGCCAGGCATCAATCACCCTTATTTGAATATCGGTTTAATCAACGGTGGCACCAACACCAACGTCATCCCCGGTAAAGTAGTGCTTAAACTTGATCGCCGAATGATCCCTGAAGAAGATCCTGCTCAAGTTGAGCAAACTCTGCGCGACGCTATTGAAAAAACTTGGCAAGCCTTGCCGGGCATCAGCGTCCAAACCCGTAGGATCTTACTGGCGCGTGCACTGAAGCCTTTAGCTGGTAGCGATGCTTTGGTCGGCGCTTTGCAGACACATGCCAAAACAATTTTTAATGAAGATGTGCCCGCCTGCGGCACGCCTTTATATGCGGATGCACGCTTGTACTGCGAAGCGGGTGTGCCAGTTGTGTTGTATGGCGCTGGGCCACGAACTGTTGAAGAAAGTCGGGCTAAACAACCCGATGAGCGCTTAGAGCTTGAAGATCTGAGGCGTGCAACCAAAGTGATTGCACGAACCTGTTTAGATCTGATGACTTAGTCTGGCTTAATGTTTTTTTCCCGAATCAAGCGTGCCCATTTTTCTGAATCTTTCTTAAGCAAAGCACCAAGCTCTTGAGGCGTTGAACTTGCAGGCAACGTGCCTGCCGCTAACAGGCGCTGTTTAACGGATTCGGTTTCAAGCGTGCGCTTGACCGCTGCATTGACACGATTAATGATGTCGGCTGGTGTATCTTTGGTGGTAAACAGCGCATACCAGTTGTCTGAATCAACGCCATCAATGCCGATTTCTTTAAACGTTTGCACATCCGGAAACAACGGATGACGTGTTTCAGCAGCCATGGCAATCGGTTTGAGTTTGCCAGCCCGAATATTATTAATTAAGCCAGGTACGTCACCAAAAAAAGCATCGACGTGTCCAGCCATCACGTCCGTAATTGCGGGTGCCGCGCCTTTATAAGGCACGTCCACAAAGTTTGCTTTGGTCGTCGCACCGAGTAAGGCGGCCGCTAAGTGGGGCACGCTACCCATGCCTGAGTTGGCCATGGTGGTTCGGTTTTTCATGGCATGTTCGATAAAATCTTTTGGTCCGGTGGCTGGGTGTTTAGGATTGACCACCAACATCTCATCGTTACGCGCGACTAATGATACCGGCGCCAAATCCGCTTGAGGGTTATAGGGTAGCTTGGGGTAGAGGCTAGGATTAATCGCCACAGCGCCCGTGCTGCTAAACCAGAATACCGTGCCATCGGGTGGTGACTTGATCACATACTCGGCCGCGATAATGCCATTGGCGCCCGGTTTGTTTTCAACAATTACCGTTTGGCCGAGTTCTTTGCCCAAGGTTTCGCTAATATTGCGTGCGACAAAATCATTAGGCCCGCCCGGCGGAAACGCAACAATCAAACGTACCGATGTTGTTTGCGCAAGACTACAGGTGGTAACGCAGCAAAAGGCAACGGCAGCTAATGCACGGAGCCAAGTTGGTATGGACAGGGCCTTCGCGGGCCGTGCAGTTGAAGGTTCGTGCGTCATGTTGTGATCCTTGAGTACGTGTAGGTGATCCGTGCGATGGAGCTGATTTTTTTAACTGCAACGTGCTGACATGCCACCATCGACCAAAATTTCTGTGCCAGTAACAAAACGTGATTCGTCTGACGCCAAATATACCGCTGCATTGGCCGTATCGCGACCGTCACCCATAAACGGCAAGGGGATGCGCGACTGGCGTTGCTCTAATAGCTTGCTGACATCACCGCCCGCACGTTGACCGGCTAAACGAAACTCAACCATTGGCGTGTGCAACTGACCCGGAATAATCGTATTGACCCGAATCCCTTGTTTGGCGTACTGCATCGCAACCACGCGCGACAACTGAATCACACCCGCCTTGGTGGCGGCATAGGCGACTTGTGCAGAGCCAGTCCAGCGAATGCCTGAGGTTGACGCTATGTTAATGATGCCGCCAGAGCCTTGCGCTTCCATAATCGGCAGCACATGCTTGCAGGTTAAAAACACACTTTTCAGATTGCTATCAACTTGCGAATCCCACACTTCTTCAGACATTTCAACCGGGCCGCCGGCGGCCGAACCGCCCACGTTGTTCACCAGGATATCAATGCGCCCAAAGCGTTTGACACAGGCGTTTACGGCCTCAAGGATGCTGTCAGTTTTTGTGACGTCGCAAAAGCTGGTTTCAATTTCACTGTGAGCGGCTTTAACGTTTGCAATGGTCTCAGTCATGCGCGCAAGCTCGCGATCTACGCCATAAATCTTTGCGCCTTCTTCAGCAAAGCGTGTGGCAATCGCCCGTCCATTGCCCCAGCCGGGGCCAACTGAACCAGCGCCCATGATCAAGGCGATTTTTCCTTCAAGACGTTTTGACATGTTCTGATCCTTAGGCTGAAAAGCGATACAAGCGTTGTGGGTTATCGACCATCAGCTGATGCAAGACATCAGGTTTTGGCGCAATTGCGGCAAGTGAACTGACTAACACGCCATCATCGGGCACGTGCGTATGATTTGGATGTGGCCAGTCGCTGCCCCATACACAACGATCGGGATAGTTGCGTACCAAATAGCGGGCAAAAGGGATGCCTTGTTCGTACGGCGGCTTCGAGTCAATGCGATCAATGCCGCTGACTTTCACCATAAAGCCAGGCAGCTCTAATAGCCGACAAAAATCTTGAAAGTGTGGGTGATCAATGCCTAGATTGGCGTCCACCCGACCCATGTGGTCCATCACCACGGTCACGGCCGATTGCTTAAGCAAAGGCATCAACTCTTTTGCATAGTGCGCGTGCAATTGAAGCTGCAGATGCATGCCCAGGGGTTCCAGTCGTTTGGTTATGCCAACGATTTGTTCAGGCGTTTCGTGCACCTTGTAACCAGGCATAAAGTGAAACCGCAGGCCTCTAAATCCCACGCTAGCCAAACGCTTTAACTCAGCGTCGGTGACATCGATTTTGACTAGGGCAACGCCTAAGTAGCGACCCTTGGCGGCTTGCATTGCATCTTCTGCCACGCTGTTGTCATGGCCGTGCAAAAGTGAATTCACAATGACGCAGCGCTCAATGCCCAGTTTTTTGTGCAAAGCAAAGAGGGCCTCTTTTGGCGCATCAACCGGAGTAAAGCTACGCGATTCGGCGTACGGAAACTTATCGCCTGGGCCAAAAATATGCACGTGCGAGTCTGTTGAGCCGGCCGGCAGCTTAAAAGTCGGGTCAGAAGGCGTACGTGAAAAGGTCAAAATGGGTTCAGTCATGAGAGCGTCTCGCCTGTTGTAGTTAGTATTAGCTTGCTGAGGGCTATTTTGACATAGGGCAGGGCTGCCAAAACTGCGAGATTAGGCAAAAAATGTTAGAATTTTGGTCTTTGGCGAATTTGCCCAAAGAAAATGGCGCATTAGCTCAGCCGGTTAGAGCGACGGAATCATAATCCGCAGGTCCCCTGTTCGAATCAGGGATGCGCCACCAGTAAAATCAAGGCTCCCAGCGATGTGAGCCTTTTTTATTTGCTCCGCAATTCTGGGTTTGCTCCGCAAAATATCAAATCACCCCAGGCAGCGACTACTCAAATATCTAAGTATGAAACCCTCCGTTACCTTAATCGCCCATCGAAGCCAAATTCGCGAGATAGTATTAGCACATCACGCTAATAATGCTCGCGTATTTGGGTCTGTCGCTGCCGGGACCGATACCGATGACAGTGATTTGGATATTTTGATTGATCCGACACCCGAGACGACCTTGTTTGACATTGGAGCGATTCGCTACAAATTGAAGCAGTTTCTAGGCGTTTCAGTGGATGTGTTGACGCCCAAGGCATTGCCTGAAAAATTTAGACAGGCTGTTTTAGAGGCTGCTTTGCCCATATGAGGCGAGACTCGCTACGTTTGGCAGACTATCTAGATCACATTCTGGAAGCGATCGAACGTATTTCAACCTACTGTTTGGATGTTGATTAGCTCGAGTTTTTGTCGAACACGATGCTTCAAGACGCAGTGCTGCCTTAACCGCGCCACATGTGCTTTTGGTCGACCGAGCTCGTCATTGACTAGACACTCATTAGCCTCTATTGGCCAAAAGTATTGACGTTAGAGTCCTTATAGCCGTGCGTCAATCGCTGCGTGGGTCGATTTACAGACGCCAAGCGCATAGTTCGATATTGCTAGTTTGTTTAGGGTCATGCGAAGAGGGTGCCCGACTATTTGCCCAACAGGCTCCGGTTCTGCGTAAGCCTTCATAACAATCTTGTGCTTTTCGCTGACTTCCACCATTCCAGCAAAACCGTGCAACGCCTCCCTCTCTGAATAGATAGCCAAAGACCCCGTCACGTGTCACGCGCTGTTCATAGCCATAGCAGTCTGTCGACGCGGCATTACGACCATTTGGGCACACAATCACGAGTTTTAAGTCGTCAAAGTTATCACTATCGGCAGTGCTGCTAAAGTGACATTGGCTATTCATGTATGTTGTACCGTCGATCTTCAGTGAACATTTGGCGTTCAATGCACGAGAATCGGCGTGGGCATTCATGGCCGCAAGAGCGAGAAAAAATGCGACAGTTATCATCGCAGCAAGGCGTTGCATAGGTGTGTCCCTAAAGAGTAAATGAACCCAGACTTTTTTTGGGGAGATTCAAGTATTAATGTACCAAAAGCTTTTGACAGCGCGCCGCATACGCTAAGGATTTCGCAGCCCCATAAAGACTAATGCTAGCCATAGCACGATATATACGATCACTGCGAAATTCAACGCGCGCTTAGCCTCGACGCTCGGTCGTCCAACTAGCAGCAACCCAAGTAACGGAAGCAGTTGTTGCGCGTGCATACCTAAAAAGTGAGCTGGGCGCAGATCCCGTGCTGCATGCCAGCCGGTGATCGGTAAGCCTGCACCGTCTGGTGGTTGAAGCGAGCCCAATAATGCACCGACTCCTGCGCCTAGAATCAACGTTAGCCAAAGACCTCGCACTACAGCCATGCGCCAGGCGGGGTCTATATCCGTTCGACCATAGCGACTAATTTGAAACGCTAAAACGCCTTGCGTCACGCACAGCAGTGTTGCCCCGATCCCCATCAGCGTGTACATGTTGATGTGCAGTTGGTCGCTAACGTTGTAATGCGAGGCTTGACCTAGAGCAGCCTTCAGCACAATGTAGATGACTTCAAACAGGCTTGCACCGACGATGCTCGCCACAACGAAGCGAATGGCTGGCGCGCGACGCTTAGCCTCAGGTAAGAGTCCAACAAACCAAGCCGTACTGAAGCAAAAGACGGTAATCGAGGCCAGAAACTTCAGAGGTTTGATCCAAACGTTGACGCCCCGAAGTTCACGTGTATCGAACAGCATGGCAACGGCTGCTGGAATCATTGCTGCCAAAAATATGAAGGCGAGCAAAGTAAGCGTGCGTTGGCGAGTCAAAGCTTCGCGCAGAATGAATCGTGGTGTTGGCCATGCGACGCTTGCACTCGAGTTGCTGCTATTGAAAGCCGGTTCTTGGCGGATCATCGTGTCAATCTCCGTATTGATTGATTTATATATTAAATAGATATTGTCTAATTAAATGGGAATATAATTAAAATAATAGACGGTGTCAAATTAAATTTTCAACGACATAAAAAATCGAAATAGCTCAGTAAACTGACTGATATGACAATCAAGCCCCGCGGAAGACCGAAGGCCGATCCAACGAGAGATCTGCGCCAAGAATTGCTGTTGACGAGCCGAGAATTACTGGCGGAGGGTGGCCCAGGTGCGCTAAGCATGCGTGAGGTCGCTCGACGTGCGGGCTGCACGCATCAGGCGCCGTATCATTATTTCAAAGACAGAGAGGTGATTCTTGCCGTGCTCGTCGTCGAGGGGTTTACCGATCTAGCGCAGCGACTTCGGCTTGCTAATCAACTGGTCAACACCAAAGGCATTAAGGCAACTCTGGTAGCGTCTGCGCACGCCTATGTTGAGTTTGCAATTTCTCAACCAGGCGTCTTTCAGATTATGTTCAGGCCCGACATGTGTGATGCGACAAGATTTCCGGACGTGCAGCAGGCGGGCGCTAGCGCCTACGCCGAACTAGAAAAACTGACGCAAATCGTTTACGGTAAGGAGGCTTCGCCCTCGCTGGCAACCATACTCTGGGCACAAGTACACGGGCTAGGGTGCCTGATGATTGATGGCTCAATGGCGACTCAGTTTCCGACGGTACAAATGCGATCACAACACTTACAAGAAGTCGTGGAACAGTTTGCAAAGATGTTGGTTGTTACGACACCAACGCAGTGATCTGATGCGCAGCACGCTCAACAGGCCTGAACTTTAACCGTTTGTAGCAGGATAGGTTTCACTAAGATGTGATAGCTGTCGCGATCGAATTCTTGTGGGTTAAGGGCGTTGAACTGACTCGCTTGACCGGTTTTTGAACACCACGTTTCGAGGTGACACCAGTTGTTGACTCGGTGCTTTTGCACCCAACCGTTATGTTCTTCGATTAGCTCGACGGCGCCATTAAACGGCCAGACTTCTACCTGCAAGTCTTTTAACGCTGCTAAAAGTCTTTCATCATGAAGCCGTCGGTCTTCTTTCCCAACGCAAGCGCCAAGACAAGTCTTGATTTGCAAACCAAAGCACCCACGCATTGACGTTTTTTCTAGCCCAAGAATAGATTTGCACAGGCCATGTAGTTGCGCAAGCTCGTTGAGTTTTTTTTTGGCCGAATGCGTAGATGAAAACAAGCCGAACAGTTTAGGGGTTGATCCGAGATTAACCGTCTTGCTATCAACGATTTCTAGTGCCGTACTTTTGTTTGTTTGACACAAGCGAATAGAAGACAGTCTTCGAGTACGCCTCAGGCGTTGATTAAATAATGGGCTTTGCGCCTTAATCATTCGCGATTCAAGTAACAAAGCACCTAGCTCTCCAGCAGTCTCAATGAACTCGATATCACGAGTCTGTGCAATCATGTTGGCTTCGTCGACAGCGCGTAAGTGGCTCATCACTCGACTGCGTATGTTGACACTCTTGCCTATATATAAAGGCAATGTACCTTGCCCTTTAAAAATATAGACCCCAGGGCTCTGTGGCAAAGCCGCTAAGCTACCAGGGTCTATGGAGTGATTCATTCAGGCTTGATATTGCTGTCTTTCACAATTTTTGTGAATTGAACAATCTCTGTTTTAACTAAGGCATCCAGTTCTGCAGGAGTGCCGGTTCTGACGATGCCCGCTTGCGACTTGATGCGCTCTTGCACGTCAGGAGCTTTCACGGCCTCCATCGTGGCCTGATAGAGGATGTTGACAATCGCATCAGGCGTTTGACGCGGCACAAACATTGCAATCCAGGTATCCATGTCGTAGCCTGGGAATCCACTTTCAGCAATGGTGGGTACGTCTGGCAATAAAGGGCTGCGCTCTTTAGAAGTCACAGCAATTGGGTATAGTTTTCCGGCCTTGACGTTAGGCAAGAGGCCACTCAGGGTTGATAAAATATAAGGCACGTGATTGCCAACTACATCAGCAATTGCAGGGCCTGCGCCACGATAGGGTACGTGAGTTAGTTGGGCTTTTGCTAAAAATTCTAAATATGCTGCAGCGAAATGTCCGGGTGAACCGACACCACCGCTTGCGTAGGTCTTAAGTCGGCCATCTGCTCCTTTAGCCTGTGCTAAAAACTCTTGCAACGTTTTAGCCGGTGCGGTTGGATTGGACGCAAATAGCTGGGTTAACGATCCAATTAAAGCCACGCCTCGCAAGTCTCTTTCTGTATTGAAAGGTAAGTTTGCGTAAAGTGCTTGGTTAATAGAATGGTTGTTTAAAGTAAAGCTGATCGTATAGCCATCGGGCGCTGACTTTGCAACGTAATCAGTGGATAAGGTTCCGCCAGCACCTGGTTTGTTTTCAACTACAACGGTTTGTTTAAGAATTTCTGAAAGCTTGGCATTCAACGCTCTAGCGATTGCATCAGTGCCACCGCCTGGCGCAAATCCCACGATTAATTTGATTGGCCCCTTGCTTGGAAAATCTTGAGCAGATGCTGAGCTTGGGCTTAAACCAAAAAATGTCGTTGCTGCAGTTGTGACGATTATTTTTTTTAACATAGTGATTGTCTCCAGGTGATTATTTGAAATGCCCAAACCCATGGTTCGTCATAGCCTTTGACGCACTACAGTCCTTTAAAACTAGGTAAACGTTTTTCAGCAAAGGCTTTTTCAGCCTCTTTGTGGTCGGCTGTAAACCAAAGTTCAGCAAACGCACGGCGAGAGTGCGCTCTGACGTCTCCCAGATTCTGCGTCACGGCATTGAGCTCTGCTTTAATCGCAGCAATCGACAGGGGCGCAGTGCCACTGAATGTCTCGGCTAACTCCAGCGCCACGCGCAGGCTTTGGCCAGTTGGTGCCACTGCAGTTGCTAAACCAATTGTCAGCGCCTGCTCTGCATTGATCCGTCTGCCATCGAATAATAGTTTTGCAGCCGCTGCACGTCCAATCAAGGGAACTAGTCGCGAAATCCCATTCCAGCCCGGTAGTATGCCCAGACGGGATTGCGGAAAGCCAATCTGTGCGCCCTGTTCAATAATCCGAAAATCACAGGCCAGTGTAAGCTCAGCGCCGCCTCCGATGGCATAACCGTTGATCGCTGCGATCACAGGGCAGGGAAGCCGCTCAAGCGAGTCAAGTAAGTCGCGGATCGTATCAAAGACTTCGTTTAAATCGACGTCTGTGTCGATTTTGGCATAGGCTTTAACGTCACCACCTGCGCAAAAGAACTTGTCGCCGCTTCCGGTTAGGATCACTGCACGCAGGGTTAAATCTTTATTGCAATCCTCAATCAAAGCCGCAAGTGCTTGCGCCATCGATAGATTGATCGCATTTCCGTCATGCGGCCGATTAAGTCGAATGATCAGGCAATCATTTTTTCTTTCGGTTAATAATAAAGTGTCAGACATCGCGTTGAACCAAGTGCATCAGAATCCCGCCTGTCGCTCTGGGATGTGGAAAGCCAATCAACGCACGCCGTGAACCTGGTCGGCCGATTTGATCAATCATCTGCAGGCCAGCTTTTGACATCTTTTGTAAGGTGTCATTGATATCGTGCGCTTTGATTGCGATGTGATGTAGTCCACGACCGCGCGACTGAACAAAGCGCGTGATGGCGCCTTGGTCTTGTTTAGTGGATCCTGATTTGCCGTGTTCGATATGTGCCCCTTGGGTTGGATCGAAATTTGCCAAAAACTCAAGCTCAAGATCGCCGATCGTAATAAACGTTACGCGTAAGCCGCCGATGGGTTGTGGTGGCTGCGTGTGATAGACCACGCCGTATTTATCTGAGGTAAAACTTTCAACCGAAATATTGACTTCCATGTCGGTTTGCCGACTTTCAACGGCAAAGCCAAGCTTATTTGCAAAGACGCGTTCGTCTTCGGCGACATCGGTACTTGCGATACCGAGATGATCAATGCGTTCAATGGCACCACTCAGGTGGGTGGGAAGAGACAGGGGTTCGGTGAGTCGAACACGCACACCACACGTTTGTGAGGGATCGATGGCAAAGCTGCGGCGCCCGTCTAAACCCATTGTCGGGGTAGGTTTTAAAGAAAAGTTTGTGAGCGCAGCCTCTGGGTTGTCAAGACCAAACGCAATGTGATGCACGCCTGGCTTGAGTTCGCCATCAATGAGCGAATGGCCAAGAGGCACTACGGCCAAGGCGCTTTGGCCGATGCTAAACAAAGAGACCTTACCCTCAGGCGTATTGAAGTTAGTGCGAGGTAGCTCGAAGTATTTTTCGTATATCGAACAGGTCGTGTCAGGGTCGTTTGAAGCGACCGCGATGTAGGTGATTTGTGAGGCAAGCATGCTGCAATCCTTAGGGTGTGCTTTTAGTGTGTACTTTGAATGATCTTTTCTGCAATCAGGGTGTTGATGTCAGCTTCTGACAGGCCGTATTCTTGAAGGACTTCTCGTGAATCCGCGCCCAGTTCGGGTGGCGCAGAGCGTATCGTTCTGCCACCAAAAGATTCCATTTTTAGCGGATTACCAACGAGTTTGAGTTTTCCAAGTTTGGGATGATCCACTTCTTCAACCAACCCTGTTTCGACAATGTGTGGGTCTTTAAAGACTTGATCGAGCGTCAAAATAGGGCCCGCTGGAATACTCAGTTTGACGAGGTCGAGTGTCCATTCCATTTTTTTACGTGCTGCAAATTTTTGATTCAAACGTTCTCTTACTTGATCCCGATGCTTGCAGCGATTGGCGTTATCTTTGAAGTCAGGATGAGTGATCCAGTCTTCAATGCCCAGTAACTGACAAAGTTTGACCCACATATCCTCGGTTGCAGCCGCCATATTAAATGGACCGTCGCTCGCCTCAAACATGCCATAGGGGCAGATGACGGGATGGTCGTTACCTGCAACACCCGGGGTGTCGCCCAGGCTCAATTGACGCTGTCCCTGCACGGTCAGTAATCCGATCAGGCCGGCAAGTAGCGAGGTTTCAACGAGTTGACCACGGCCGGTTGCCTGCCGCTGAATGATGGCAGCTTGGATACCCATGGTGGCCCACATACCACCCACCACATCGCCAATTGGGATCCCTACGCGCGTGGGGCCCGTCGCTGCCTGGCCAGTCAGGCTCATGAGACCCGACATGCCTTGAGCGATTTGATCCATTCCGGGCCAGCTGCCGTACGGGCCTGTGTTGCCAAATCCTGTGATCGAAGCATAGATCAAGCGGGGATTCAGCGCAGAAAGTGCCTGATAATCCATTTTCATATCCGCCATCACACCAGGTTTGAAGTTCTCGATAATGATGTCAGCCTGTTTGGCCATGGTGCGAATCAGCTCAAGCCCCTTGGGCTGCCTAAAATCGACTGCCAAACTGCGTTTGTTTCGATGAATGCTTAGGTAATAGACGCTGATGCCGTCTTGAAACGGACCCCAGCCTCGTACCATCTCGCCGTTTGGCGTTGGTTCAATTTTGATGACGTCAGCGCCTAGATCAGCCAGAATCATTGCGCTGAAGGGGCCTGCCAAGGCCCGTGTTAAGTCAAGGACCTTGAGCCCGGCAAGCGGTAAAGCTTTTGTATCTTGTGTTGTTTTCATAGAAGTGACGCGTTTTAGGCAGATTTTTCACTGCCGTTTAATGAACAGGTGATCTTGGTTTAGAAAATTGTTGACGGTATTGGTACACCAATACCGATTTGATTATTTGAATTTTCAGAGAAAACTGAGCCGTAGTGATTCGATATACTAACCCGTTGTCTCTGATTATTTCAAAATGACGACGAGTACGCTGCAAGGCGCTATTTCGATCAAGGCTTTAGACTTAAAGGAGCCCCACCAACGGGCGGCCCAGTTTGCTTTGTGTTTGTGACCAACGATGATCAGGTCACAATTATTTTGTTTTGCGTAGTCAGCGATCTGTACAGCGGGGTCTCCAGTCAACGCAACGCCTTGGGCGTTATACCCAGCGGCTTTAAGCGACCGAATGCCTGTATTCAAAATTTCAGTTTGTACCTGTTGGTCGTGCACGCTTTCATCACCAACAAAGGCGCCCTCCATACCAATTGATGTATAGAAATTTGGGCTAACCGTCAGCAAGGTTATTTGCGCAGATGGCCAATTCGTTAAGTCTTTACATTCAATGAGTGCTTTTTGATCAAGATCTGAACCATCATAGGCAAGCAAAATATTTTTGTACATATCAGCCTCCAAAGTTTTCGCTAAAGGGGTGTTTCAGCAAATGCAGCGAGTCGCGTCGCTAGCGTAATTGCTTCAAGCGTCTTCTGTTAGCAGGAGAAACCCTAGTTTTTCGAACCTTGTCGTGTGATCGCGAATACTTATAACGTCTACAAGGGTTATCCAGTACACCCACGCACCGTTAATTCGCAAGCAAATGGTCGCCCAGTTCTGGTGCCGCGGGCGTCCAGTTTTTACGCATCAGGCTAAAGATGATCGGCACCAAAATTAAAGTCGCGATGCTCGCGAGCAACATGCCTCCGATCACAGCGCGCCCAAGTGGGGCATTTTGTTCGCCGCCTTCGCTGAGGCCCAAAGCCATTGGGATCATGCCAACAACCATTGCAAGGGCCGTCATGACTACAGGGCGCAAACGCGCTTGCCCGGCTTCTAGCGCAGCTTCAATCGAACTTTTGCCTTGTCTCAAGATTTCGTTCGCAAACGAGATCATCAAGATACTGTTTGCGGTCGCCACCCCGACCGTCATGATAGAGCCCATTAGTGAAGGCACATTGAAGGTTGTCGAGGTGAGCATTAGCATCATCACAACGCCGCAGAAGGCGCCGGGTAACGCCATCAAAATGATGAGGGGATCGGTCCACGACTGAAAATTAATCACCAAGACTAAATAAACGAGTAGGACGGCACCGAGTAGCCCGATACCGAGTTGAGAAAAGGCTATGTCCATCGTACGTGCCTGCCCACCCAGTTCAATCGATACACCTTTGGGTAGCTCTTTTGACATCTCTTTGATGATGGCTTTGATTTCTGCAGAGACCGAGCCTGTATCGCGTCCTTGTACATTGGCCCTGATATTGAAGGTATTGAGCACATTTGTGTGTGAGACTTGTGCCGCAGTTTGCCCGCGTACAACGTTTGCCACGTTACCCAGGTACTGAGTTTGAGACGAGCCCTGAGAGGGCAAGGGGGTGTTTACCAAATCATCGATGGTTTGTAGCTTGTTGAGTGGAGTTTGCACCACAATGTTGTAGGTATGTCCAGATTTTGGATCGGTCCAAAAGTTCGGCGTGACCATAAAGCTTGAACTGGCTTGGATTAATACGTTTTCGGCAACATCGCGCTGAGTGAAATCCATCTGAGCGGCCCGTTCTCGATCAACGTCAATCTGTAAAACAGGCTGGTCTCTACGTTGTTGAATATGTACGTCTACAGCGCCCGGTATTTTGAGCATCTGCTCTTCTATTTTTTTTGCAAATCCGAACAAAACCTTCTCGTTTGCTAAGCCCGATACGCTGACATCAATTGGCGTGGGCAACCCTAAATTCAGGATCTGATTCATCATATCGCCCGGCTGAAAGTAAAAAGAGAGCAAGGGAAATTTTTCAGGCAGTAGGGTCCTTAGTAAGCGCATATATTCTTGGGCGCTGCGTTTACTATCAGGGGCGAGTGCAATCAAAATTTCTCCATCAGCTGAGCTGACAGTGATGTTGTCGCTCATGGCGATATTATTCGCTGGTGGGATCCCGATATTATCCAAAACAACGGCAATGTCTGAGCCTGCTAGTTCACGAATCACCTCTTGGACCTGACTGAAATAAACCGCAGTCTCTTCGATGCGCGTGCCCGTGGGCGCAGAGACATGTAAACGCAATTCGTTTGCATCTATTGTCGGAAAAAAATCTCTTCCTACGAACGGAACGCTCGCACAAGCAATTAAGATCGCGACACCAAAAAGTGTCAGAACCTTTCTTGGATTAAAAAGCGACCACTTGAGCGCAGCCATATAACGCTGACTAGCAAGTAAAAAACCAGCTTCAAAGGCGATAGAAATACGCGTAAAAATATTTGTTTTAATCTCTGTGGTCGCGTTGGATGCTAGCTCATGGTGAACCGTGTTACGCATCAAATAATGCGTTAAAACAGGTACGAGAGTTCGTGACATGATGTAAGACGTCACAATCGCGAACACGACTGCCAGCGCCATCGGAACGAAGAGATGCTTTGGAGGGCCAGTCAACAAGCCGATCGGTAAAAAGACAATGCAAATACACAGCGTTGAAACAAATGCAGGAATAGAAATTTCACGGGCGCCATCTAATATTGCTTGAATCAGATTTTTTCTCATCTCAAGATGCCGATGAATATTTTCAAGCGTGACCGTGGCATCATCCACCAAAATACCTACCGACAGCGCCAACCCGCCAAGCGTCATGAGATTTAAGGTGTGCCCAAAACTGTAAAGAATAAAAATTGACGTAAAAACGCACACCGGAATCGATACCACAACAACGACCATGCTGCGCCAACTGCCTAAAAATAACAAAATAAGTAAAGAGGTCAGTCCCGCGGCAGTGAGGCCCTCAATCACGACGCCTGTAATTGCGTTGGTGACAAAGGGAGATTGATCGAACAGGATAGAAAACTTCAGATCAGAAGGTGTTGGAATGTTATCCAGCCTCATTTTTGATTGTTCAATAACATCAAGTGTGGATACTGAACCTAGTTTTCCAACAGACACCAACGCTGATTTACGTCCGTCGTAGCGAATCAAGTTGGTTTGCGGCATATTGCCGTCTCTAGCGTGTCCGATATCTTCGACATAAACGAGCTTGCCGTTTACACTTTTGATCGGAACTTTATTCAGTAACTCCATCGTGGCAGGGCTACTGTTGATCTTTAACATGTATTCGGTTTTGTCAATCATCACCGAACCGGTAGGTAGAATTAAATTTTGCGAGTTCAAGGCGCGATTCACGTCGTTTGGCGTAATGCCAAGCGCCTGCATGCGAAGCGGGTCGAGATCGATCGTGATGATCCGTGGTGTGCCGCCGTAGGGCAGTGGTAGTTGGGCGCCAGCAACGGGCGCTAATGCCTGCCGCACGGTAAACATACCGAAATCAAAGAGTTCTGCCTCGCTCATTTCTTTGCTGTCTAGAGCTACCAGCATGACTGGGACACTTGAGGGGTCGTACACCAAAATAAAAGGCGGAGTCGTACCTAGCGGCATTCGTTTTAGGATGGTTTGTGATACCGCAGTGACCTGCGCCGTCGCACGGGAGACCTCGACATGAGGCTGAAAATACAGTCGAATCACACTAAAGCCAAAAATGCTGCGCGATTCGATTTGCTTAATATCTGCGACAAATTGCGTGGTGAGAAATTCGCTCCATTGTGCAATCTGGTTGGCCATATCGTCAGGCGGGAAACCAGGATATTGCCAAATGATGGTGACGATCGGTTCATTAATTGCCGGGAAGATATCCCGAGGCATCTTAATGCTGGCGCCGATACCCAAGAGAATTAAAAGTAGCGAAACGACTACAAAGGTATATGGCCTACGCAGTGCAAGTTTGACAATCCACATGAGCGAAGTCCAATTCAGGGTTCGACGGCGTTTCCCTAAAACATAATGTCTATGTTTCGCATCGACCTCTGATAATATTACGCTTGCTGGGTGTTGGCAAATCGAGATAACGGTTGTTTCGATTCACGCAATCAATGGGCCAAGTGATGAACGACGTGCGGCGTGGTCTGAATAAAAATAAAAGATACCTTTGGTTCATCCTGTCAGTGGGTATCGGGCTAACGCTTGCCGCTGGACTACTGTTTAAAGCACCAACGAAGGCGGCCCCTGCTGGCGGATCGTCTCTTCCGCTGGTGGTCACGTTTACTGCTCAGCCTGGCCCAAAAACCATATCACTCAGCTTGCCTGGTGATGTAAAGGCCTATGAAGATTCACCTCTGTACGCGCGCGTGGATGGCTACGTTAAAAGTTGGCTAGTAGATATTGGTAGCGTGGTCCAGGCGGGCCAGTTACTGGCTGAAATCGATGCACCTGAACTTGATCAGCAACTGAATCAGGCGCAGGCAAGAGTGCTACAAGCGAAGGCCAAACTCGATATCGCCCGTATCACGCACACGCGCTACAAGGGACTGCTAAAAGATGCTGCGGTATCGCAACAAGAGGTTGACAACTATTTTGCAGAGTTAACCGCGCGAATAAACGATACGGCTGCTGCCGAGGCTGAGGTTGGTCGACTGTTAGAAATGACTGGCTTTAAAAAGATTTTTGCCCCTTACGCAGGTACGATTGGTGCGCGTAATCTCGCCAAGGCGACCACGGGTTCTCTCATCGTAGCGGGGAGCCATGATCCAAGTAGCTGGCTCTATCGAATTTATCGGATTGACCCTGTTCGTGTTTACGTTGCGGTTCCACAGAACTATTTACCGATGATTCATGATGGCGCTGAGGCCGATGTTTTATTGCGCGAATATCCTGACCGTGTATTTAAAGGCAAGATCACGCGTAACGCACAAGCATTGGATCCGGCATCGCGGACTATGCTAGTTGAGGTTCAGGTGCCGAATCCTGACAAAACTTTACTCGCCGGCATGTACACGACCGTCAGATTTAACCTTAATGTTCAAAAGCCGCCCATCGTAGTACCTGGCGCTTCGGTGATGATGGGGGCTGATGGTACTCGTATTGCAGTCGTGGGCCCCGATGATGTCATCTCGATACGTGAAGTACGACTTGGTCGTGATTTTGGTAAGACTGTTGAAATTGTCTCGGGTTGCGCTGAGGGTGAGCGTATTGTTACAAGCCCCAGTGATCTATTACGCAGCGGGCTTAAAGTTCGCGTAGCGACTCCAACACCCACATCGCCAAAGTGAGCAGCTCATGTCACTGATGCGCTACAGTGTCGCGTTCTGTACGATTGCTCTGCTAAGTGCTTGTGCGCCTGTAGGCCCTGATTATGTGCGTCCGGATATTGCCGTTGCCCCGTCCTTTACTGAAGTGGGCCCCTGGGCAATTGCCGAGCCACAAGATGACGTTGGACGCGGCGACTGGTGGACAGTGTTTGCCGATCCTGTATTAAATGATTTTGAAAATCAGGCGATTCAAAAAAATCCTGATTTACTTGCGGTCGCAACACGGGTGATGCAAGCGCAGGCCATCGCTGGAATTTCGTCAACTTACTTATCTCCAGAAATTAATTTTGGATTAGTGAACGGTCGCTCTGGTATTTCATCAAATACTTCTAGTGATACACCTAATATTCCCAATAACGTCTCGCATGGCTACATGCCGAGCTTTACCACGAACGGTATTGCTGCAATTCCCTTATACACAAACTATGAAATTGATTTCTGGGGACGCATACGTCGGCAAATCGAAGCTGCGCAAGCCCGTCTTGATTCAAGTGTCGCCGCGTATCAGACTGCGCTGCTGACCTTAACGGCAGAGGTTGCTCAAACATATTTCGAACTGCGCACAACAGATGAACTGCTGCGTATTCTCGAAGAGAACATTGCTTTACGCCAAACGGCCCGCGACCTGGTGGCTGCGCGCAGACGTGATGGCCTTGCCCATGATATCGATCTGGCCTATGTGGATACTGATTTGCGCACCACGCAGGCACAGCTAGCGGGTACCGAAAAACGCCGCACCCAGTTGCTCTATAAATTGGCCGTATTGCTCGGCAGGCAGCCGGAAGGTTTTACCGTTACCCGTCAGCGCTTCAAGTTGGTGGCGCCAGTCATACCGGTTGGATTGCCCTCAGATCTGTTGCAGCGACGCCCCGATATCGCAACCGCCGAGCGCGAACTTGTTGCGTATAACGCTGAAATCGGTATAGCGACTGCGGCTTATTTTCCGACGATTCAACTGACGGCCGCCTTAGGGTTTAACACCGCTGATCTATCAACGCTTGCCAACGGAACGAGTTCTGTCTGGGCTGTTGGTGCTTCGTTATTTCAGCAAATTTTTAATGCTGGGCGCATTGGCTTAAATGTCGACCGTACCCGTGCTGCTTATCAAGAGCGCATAGCCGCCTATCAAGCTACCTTGCTGCGTGCCTTTCAAGAGGTAGAAAGCTCAATATCTGGGTTACGCTTTCTTTCTACTCAAGCCGCTTATCAACAGGATGCAGTGATAAGTGCGGATCGCGCAACGTTTCTTGCGCTCAGACGGTATCGAGCTGGCTTGGCGTCTTTGATGGATGTGGTGATTGCGCAGCGTACCTCTTTGGACGCAGAACGCGAAGCGGTTGAAATTGCACGAAATAGACTGTTGACGAGCGTCGCACTTATTAAAGCGCTGGGAGGAGGGTGGGAGGCTCGTCAAGCGGATAGGTAATATGACCGTCTGCTGTCAAGGATAACTGCTATCATGGGTTGAGCGTATAAGCGTTCATGTGCTGTATCTGGAGAAGATAAAAATGCAAACTAAAAAAATAGTCATCTCACTGCTTCAGTCAATCACAACAGTCCTTATGATTTCGGTCGCAACTGTGGCTCAGGCCCAATGGATTATGGCTGCACGACATATAGAAGGAAGAATTCATCAGCTGACGCAAGATGACCAAAATGGTAAACCTGCCTATCAGTTCGCGACGGTTATTCTTGAGGTTCCTGCAAAAAATGTATATGCCACCGTTGTGAAGTTGGCGTCCTCTAATAATATGGTGACGATTGTCTCTCAAGATGATGCAGGCCTGCGTCTCAAAGTCGCTGAGGGCCCAAAGAGTGCTTCGCTGAACGTAGTTGCACTAAGCGATAACACCTCTCAGTTACTGATTGCGGCGAGTGCTGGATCGTCGACCGCTGATCCTGGTACCTCACAGGTAGTGGCGTCCATTCTTAAAGTTTGTGCAGAAATGAAAAAGACCTGCTCAAGCGGTGGTCAATAAGCCAGCAATGATTTAATCGATGTCGTGCAAGAGTTGGCGGTCTGCTACATACTTTTAAGCCGAGGATTCAGATGAATGCATCAGGTTGGTGGGTTCAACGTTATGTTCAGTTGTTCATTAAACGGTCGATGCCGCAGCAACTTGCGCGCGGGCTCATAAGTGCCTTTGTGATTGTCTGTGCGATAGGCGCTACGGCAAGTGATGCGCAAACTTGGCCTAATCGGCCAGTCAGAATCATCGTGCCCCTTGCGCCAGGTGGTGGTAGTGACATCCTCGCGCGGCTGATGGCACAACATATGGGTGAGGCCCTTGGGCAAACCTTCATCGTCGAGAATAAACCGGGCGCCGGCACCGTGATTGGTGCCGAGTTGGCAGCAAAGTCAGCGCCAGACGGCTACACGCTTTATGCAACGTCACCCAACATTGTCATCAATCATGGGCTTCATCCCAAACTGAATTACGACGCCTTGCGCGACTTTGCGCCTATTTCGCAGTGGGTGAGTTTCTCTAATCTGCTGGTTGTCAATCCTTCGATGCCGGTTAACTCGGTGCAAGAGCTGATTGATTACGCCAGATCGCGCCCTGGTCAGATCAACTATGGTTCGTCGGGTAATGGGGCAACGACCCATTTGGGGATGGAACTGTTAAAGGTGATGACGGGGATCGATATCGTACATGTGCCCTACAAGGGTAGTGCGCCCGCCATGGCGGATTTGCTTAGCGGACAAGTATCGCTCATGCTAGACGCTGGTGCCACGTCTAATCGACTGATTAAGGCGGGTAAGTTGCGTGTTCTAGCGGTGACTGGCAGCACACGCTCCGTGCTGAACCCTGATGTACCAACGATCGCAGAGTCAGGTGTGCCCGGTTATGATTCATCGGTTTGGATCGGTCTCTTCGCACCAGCTGGGACTGCACCCGAGATCGTTCAGCAGCTCTATGCAACAATTAGTCTCGTGCTTAAAAAGCCAGAGGTGCGCGCTAAGCTTCTGGCACAAGAGATGGAGCCTGTAGGGAGTACGCCCGCCGAATTTGGCGCGTTAGTCAAGAGTGAACTAGATAAGTGGCTGAAGGTCATCAAAGCCGCAAACGTAAAAATCGACTGAGGAGTCAAGACAACATGTCTAATCAATCAACACTTTGGCTGCAAAGCAGTTCAGGTCAAGCTGACGCGGCTAACTGGGCCGTATATCAAGAGTCTGCAAAGCGCCATGCTAATCGCGTGGTTCGACCCGGGCTCAAGGTCGAGTTTCATGCCGTCAGTGAGACCTATCCAGGGGTAGACTACCTTGACAGTGGCTTGCATCTGGTTTCGCGTGAGGTTGCACGTAACGGGATTCTTGCCGAGCAGCGCGGTTATGCCGCGTTCGTCAACGTGAGCACCAATGACGCGGGCCGGCCTGAAATTCGTGAAATGACAGACATTCCAGCTGTCTTTATTACAGAGTGCGCAGTTCACCTTGCTGCCCAGATGGGTGCGCGTTTTGGTTTTTTGACGCATAACTCAGGCAGTCGTAAAAAAATGGAGTTGATGACGCAACGCTATGGACTTGGGGAGATGCTGGTCGAAGGCGCGTCGCTCGAGATGCGGTATTCAGACTTTCCGCGTCTCTATCAAGACCCTGCGGCTGGAATTGAGGCCTTCAGTAAGGCGGCCCGGGAAGTGATCGCACGCGGCGCGAATGTGCTTATTCCTGCGGGTGGTCCGCTAAACATGTTCTTTGTTGATCACGATCTTCGTCACGTTGATGGCGTACCGCTGATTGACATCATGGCAAATGTCATCAAGAGTGCAGAACGGGCGGTTGATTTACAAGCGCTAGGCGTTCCTCAGCGTGGGTCGACAGGGGTCTCTCCTGATTTCAAAGTAAAACTGCAAGAGATATTTTTACGCTGAGTAGGGAGGGTGTAGCTGACCTGAATATCGCAAAGGCTGGGACGTGTTAACAGGCTTTGGCATAAGATGCTTTAGCCTGTTTTTAAATCGCAAGTAACCACGCCGCTATCGGCCGAGGCGGTATGACTTTAAAAATTACAACGGCCTTGCCGCGTCCGATTGGTGTGGTCCTTCGAAAAATAGAATGGCCTTACACACTGACCGTCATCATTTTTCATCTTTTGGCGCTGCTGGCCTTCTTACCCTGGTTATTTAGTTGGTCGGGTGTCTGGGTGATGATTGCAGGTCTTTTTGTTTTTGGTAGTATTGGCATCAATCTTTGTTACCACCGGATCCTGACACACCGGGGGCTGGTTTGCCCTAAATGGCTTGAATATAGTTTTGCTGCATTGGGCGTTTGCTGCATGCAAGATACGCCAGCAAGGTGGGTGGCGGTACACCGTTTGCATCATGTGTATTCTGATAAGCGTGATGATCCGCATAGCCCCCTGGCGGGATTTTTTTGGGGCCATATGGGTTGGATGTTTTTAAAAAACGACAACCTGGATCGCCTGGAGATTTATTCGCGGTTTGCGAAAGATATCTTGCGCGACCCTTTTTATAAAAAATTAGAGACAACGCTGCTATATCCACTGATTCTTTTAGGCTCATGGTTCTTATTTTTTTTAATCGGTTTTATCACTCAGCTGGTGATAGGCCGATCCTTTGCTGAAGCCGCTCAGTTTGGTGCAAGTTTGGTGATTTGGGGTGTTTTTGTTCGTACGGGTGCCGTTTGGCACATTACCTGGTCGGTTAACTCTTTGGCGCATATCTTTGGTTATCGCAATTACGATACCGCTGACGATAGTCGCAACAATTGGTTTGTAGCGCTCATTGCTGTGGGCGAGGGGTGGCATAACAATCACCATGCGGATGCCCGTTCTGCGAAGCATGGACACCGCTGGTTTGAGATCGATCTGACCTTTACTTTTGTACAATTGCTAGAATATCTAGGTCTGGCGAAAGACGTTGTTCGGCCGGGAGCGCGTAAGGCCGATATTCAAAACGACTGATAGTCATCGTGATCCTAAAATAAAAATATATTTGGAGACGCATAAATGAACAAAAAAATACGACTCAATTTAGGTTTGATTGCAGCATGTTTCTCGTCGTTGGTGCTCTCTCATTCTGCACTGGCGCAAACGCAATATCCTAACAAAGCGATCCGCTTTGTCGTGGGTTTTGCCCCGGGGGGGTCGACCGACATGATTTCCAGAATTTTGGGAAAGCGCATGTCCGAAATTCTTGGGCAGCCGATCACCACAGAAAATCGACCGGGCGCTGACTCTTTAATTGCCAGTGAGTTAGTCGCAAAATCTGAACCTGACGGCTATACGATTTTGATTAATTCTGGTAGCCACACCATTAATCCATCGGTCTATCCAAATTTAAAATTCGATCCGATTAAAGATTTTTCTCCAATCAGTTTGATCGTTGATGGCCCACAGTTTTTGCTGGTTCATCCATCCGTTCCGATCTATAGCGTGGAAGAGTTGCTGGCTTTTGCTAAAAAGAATCCCGGTCGCTTAAATTATGCGACCTCAGCAAGCACAACTTTTTTACAAATGGCTTTGTTTCAATCAATGGCTGGAATTGAAATGACGTCTATCCCTTACAAGGGTGCGGCACCGGCAATGGGCTCATTATTAGCCAATGAAACACAAGTATCGATTACCGGAATCATTAATTCGATTAGTCAGGTCAAGGCAGACAAAGTTCGCGTGCTTGCCGTAACCAGTGAAAAACGCTTTCCGATGTTTCCGGATATTGTGACGGTTTCAGAAAAGAGTGTGCCCGGCTATGTTGCCAGCGTCTGGTATGGCATGTTCGCTGCGGCAAAAACGCCTCCTCAAGTGATTGCAACGCTTTCAAGTACTTTGCATCGCGTGCTTCTTGAGCCGGACATCAAAACTCAACTTTTAAATCTTGGTGTAGATATCGTTACGAATACCCCAGACGAGTTTGTCGAGTTCCTACAAAAAGACCTCGAGAAATGGGCCAAGGTTGCGAAAGAGAGTGGGGCCAAGCCTTAAAGCAATCCCCACTCTTTATTGAGCTTATGCGTACGGGCGGCAAACACAGGTAATTTTGCCGTGACAACTTCGTGTGCCGCTAGTCTGACGTGAGGCCGGCGTCTTTGATGATCTTTGCCCATTTGACGATTTCAGTCTTGATGAAGGTGGCAAATTGGTCGCGCGTTGTTGGCATGGCATCGATGCCATGATCCGCCAAGCGATCACGTATCTCAGGCATGTTCAAGACGGTCACTAAATCGGCATTCAGCTTGTTAAGGATTGTTTCTGAGACTCCGCTGGGTGCGCATATTCCGTACCACGAGGTCACATCAAAGCCCGGAATTGACTCGCCAATGGCGGCTAGCGTAGGCAATTGTGGTGAACGGGTGGCCGAGGTCACGCCAAGGGCGCGCACCTTGCCACCTTGGAGTGCTGGAAGTGCTGTTGGAATGCCGGCAACCATTGCAGGTATTTGGCCACCTAGCAGATCAGACAAAGCCGGTATGCCACCTTTGTACGGAACATGAAGCAGATCGGCACCTGTTAAGAACTTGAGCATTTCGAGCGATAAATGTTGAGAAGTACCTACGCCCGCCGAGCCGACGCTAATCTTACCGGGGTTTGCTTTGGCATTCGCGATGAACTCGTCGACGGTGGTTGCCTGACCGGATGCGTGAATGAGGAGTACGTTTGGCGATGAACCAAGTTGCGATATTGCGGCAAAATCTTTGATTGGGTCAAAGGTTATTTTTTTATATAAGGCTGGGTTGATGGCGTGCGAGGCTGAGTTGCAGAGTATGAGGGTATAGCCATCTGGAGCTGCTTTGGCTGCAATGTCGGCCGCGATATTGCCGCCCGCACCGGGTCGGTTTTCTACGATAACGCTCGAACCCCACAGTTCGCCTAATTTATTTGCAACAATACGCGTTGGCGTATCGGCGTTGCCACCCGCCGAAAATCCAACGATTAGGCGCACGGGCTTGTTAGGATACTCAGCCGCTGTAGCAGACGTCAGGCTGAGCGCAAGCCCCAAAAAAGCAAATAACTTACAGTAGCTTTTCATTTGCATGTCAGTTTTCCTTGCCAGCTCAGTTCGCAGCGATATTGGCACTTTTGATCAGCTTGCCCCATTTATCACTTTCACTTTGGATGTGGCGGGCAAAAATTTCAGGTGTACCACCTACCGGTTCAACCCCCATACTGCTGAACCGTTGCTTAACGTCTTCAGTTTCGAGAAGTCGATTGATCGCTTGATTTAACTTGGCGATGATGGGCTTGGGTGTAGCAGCGGGTACAACGATGCCACTCCATGACAAGGATTCATAACCTTTTAAACCTGATTCATCCATCGTAGGTATATTTGGGAGCGTTGGCAGACGCTTTTTGCTTGTTACAGCCAAAGGATAGAGTGTTCCTTGTTGGATAAAACCTACTGAGCTTGGGGCGTTGTCGATCAACATCGTGACTTGGCCTGAAAGCACATCATTCATCGCCTGAGCGCTGCCGCGGTACGGAACGTGCACAATATCGATACCCGCCATGGCTTTGAATAACTCGCTCGACATATGCGTCGAACTTCCTGCGCCCGAAGAGGCAAAGTTGAGTTCGCCTGGTTTGCTTTTGGCCAGCGCGATGAGCTCAGCGACGGTGCGCACTGGAATCTTTGACGATACAACTAGAATATTTGTAATGCTAGACGTATAGCTCACGGGCGCGAAGTCTTTGAGGCCATCGTAGGTCATGTCTTTGTACAAATAACGGTTGATCGCCAGGGTGCCTGTGGTCCCTACGAGTAATGTGTAGCCGTCGGCGGGGGCTTTCGCGGCGGCATCTGCGCCAATATTGCCAGCGGCACCTGAGCGATTATCGACAACAAAGGTCTGCTTGAATTCGGTGCCTAATTTATCGGCCAGTATGCGAGCCACGATGTCGGTTGAACCGCCAGCAGCAAAGGGCACAATGATGCGGACCGATTTGTTTGGATAGTTTTCGTCCTGAGCCTGAGCGGTTACGGTCGCGCAAACGACAGTGAGCAGTGCGGCGGTTGTATTTGTTAATATTTTCAGATTCGCAAGATGGTTCATATCCGTCCTATTTAAAGTTTTTGTACGTTGGGGACACTTACGGCTAGTCTAGTAGATACTTTGTCTTTAGTGGCCTTTCAAGGGTATCATCAACGCGTAAAAGAAAAATACTAATATGCCCAATGCGCCCTGATTGCGCTGGCTATAGCTGAAAGATTGAGAGAATAAACATGTCAGATTCAAATGCTTATACACCACCTGCAGTGTGGACCTGGACTCAGCCCAACGGTGGTGCCTTTGCGAGTATTAATCGGCCTATTGCGGGGCCGACGCACGATAAAGAATTGCCGATCGGTCGACATCCGCTCCAACTTTACTCGCTGGGTACACCCAACGGGGTAAAAGTCACCATTCTGCTTGAAGAGTTGCTCGCGGCGGGCCACTCAGGGGCAGAATACGACGCTTGGCTGATCAACATCCGCGAGGGGGCTCAGTTTGGTTCGGGCTTTGTCGATGTCAATCCTAACTCAAAGATTCCCGCCTTAATGGATCGCAGTGGGCCTAAACCCATTCGCGTCTTTGAATCAGGGTCTATCTTGCTATATCTGGCAGAAAAATTCAAAGCCTTTCTACCGACCGATATTGCGCGTCGCACAGAAGCATTGAATTGGCTGTTTTGGCAAATGGGGAGTGCGCCTTATTTGGGGGGTGGATTTGGTCACTTCTATGCTTATGCACCATTTAAAATCGAATACGCTATTGACCGCTTTGCGATGGAAGTTAAGCGTGAACTAGATGTTCTTGACCGACGTCTTGCTCAAACCGAATATCTTGCCGGTGACCAATACTCAATTGCCGACATCGCCGTTTTTCCTTGGTACGGTGGGTTGGTTAAAGGGTGGTCATATGGGGCAGCTGAATTTTTGAGCGTGCATGAATATAAGCACGTTCAGCGGTGGGCTGATCTTCTTTTGCAGCGACCCGCCGTCAAACGTGGGCGTATGGTGAACCGTATGACCGGCGATCTCTCTGAGCAGTTGCTCGAACGCCATGAGGCGAGTGATTTTGATACAAAAACCCAAGACAAAATCAAAAAAGCAGGTGCTTGAGCGTTTTCAGATCAGCGACTTGTAATGAAAGTGTAGGTCCTTTAATGTGTTTTGTTGTCATTTAGAATGATCGAATCTTAGAGAGACAATAATGAATAATAAAAAAAGAAGACAAATACTT
>CALQNE010000001.1 GCA_943331855.1 Bordetella parapertussis | reverse complement strand
AAGTTAACGCGAAGGCTGTGCTGCCCTCGGCGAGTGCCTGATAGCTGTTCAAGATGATTGCCAGGAGGAGATCGTAAAAATTCTAAGGTCACTGCGGAGTCAAGTTGTTGTAACTTACGCTCAGAAATTGCTTTTATGCTCGCAAAACGCCTAGAGTGTCCTGTCAGAAATAGCTGTTCAGTATCTTTGCAATGAAACGATTGAATCATAGTATATATCGAATATCGATAAACAATCAATAAGATAAAATAAAAGCGTAATAAAAAAAGCTCGCTCAATGTCTCAAGCGAGCCCTAATTATATTTTCGATCGATTATTTAACCGCTTAAATGCAGGGAAGATTTACATTTTTTACATTTTGACGTAGCTGAAATCCCAGTGCATCTAAAATATCTGACGAGAGCGATCTATTCGTCCAAAATCGCTAGCGCATTACGACAAATAGCTATTCACCAACTCGCGGCTGTTCAACAGCTCTTTGGCATCACCCTGCATGACGCAGGCGCCATTGCGTAAGACCAGGGCGCGATCCGCGTATTCAAGTGCAAGCATGGCAACCTGTTCCACCAGTAAAATCGCCAAACCCTGATCAGCCAGGCCGCGTAGTGTCGTCATAATTAACTGCACAATCTGTGGCGCTAAACCCAGCGAGGGTTCGTCTAGCATCAACACCTTGGGTTGCATCATTAAGCCACGTGCAATCGCCAGCATTTGTTGCTCGCCGCCTGACAATGAACTACCAGAGATTTTTTGACGCTGCTCTAAAACGGGAAACCGTTGCCATTGCTCTTGCATCCGCTGCGCAATCACGCTTTGACTTAAGCCGATGTTGGTGGCGCCAATGGTCAGGTTGTCGCGCACTGATAGCCCCGGGATGATTTGACGACCTTGAGGCACGTGGATAAGACCTGCGCGTGCTAGTTGGTGCGCCGCGATTTTTGCTGTGACCTGACCGTTAAATGAGACTTCACCTGATTCAAGTGGCAATAAGCCAGACAAGGCACGCAACAGCGATGTTTTGCCAGCACCATTCGCGCCAATCACCGCAAGCATCTCGCCAGGTGCTAAATCAAGACTGATATCTCTGAGCACTTGATTTGCGCCAATGTTGGCACAGAGGTTTTTAGCGTGAATCATTTTTTCGCCCCTGTACCCAGATAGGCTTGAATCACTTCTGGATTATTCTGGATTTCTGCCGGTGTACCGCAAGCAATCAGTTTGCCAAAGTTCAGCACACTGACCGTATCGCAGACCGACATCACGAATTCCATATTGTGTTCAACCAGTACGATTGTGATGCCGTGGTCGCGCAGTTTGATAATGACTTGAGCGATCGCTTTTGCTTCTTGTGTATTCATGCCTGCGATGGGTTCATCAAGCAATAACATTTTAGGGCGTTGCGCAATGGCGCGCGCCAACTCAATGAGCTTACGATGACCGTAGGGCAGTTGTGTGGGCAGACGTTCTGCAAACTGCGCGAGACCAAAAAACTCTAAGATCGCGAACGCCTCTTTGCGCTCATCGCCCTCAAGTTCGCCGCCCGAGAGCCAGGTCGAAAAGTCTTTTACATATGAATGTTTGTGCGCGATGCCTAAAAGAACGTTATCGAGCACCGAGACACCTTCAATCAATTGAAGATTTTGAAACGTGCGCGCCAAGCCTAGCTTTGCCCGATCAGCAATATCTAAAGCTGAAAGATCTTGCTTCCCAAGATGGATTGAGCCCTCATCTGCGCGATAGATGCCCGCGATCATATTAATGATGGTTGATTTGCCTGCACCATTTGGACCGATTAAGCCGTGGATTGTGTTGGGTTTGACGTCAATCGAGACCTGATCGACGGCTTTCAGACCGCTGTAGCTTTTGCTGATCCCCTGAATCTGAAGCGAGGTATGGCTATGCTGCTGCCTGGGTAATGCGGCCTCGTTACCTTTTTGAACAGCTTCAGACAGCGCCTGCGTACCTTGCGATGAATCACCTTGTATATCGTGCTGACGCCCGCCCTTTAAACGTTGCGTCAAACTGGCCAGGATACCGGCAGCACCTTTTGGAAAGGCGAGAAGCACAATCAGCAAAATACCACCATAGATGAGCAAGCCGTATTTATCAATGCCTGCAATCACCTCAACAATGGCCAGCAAAATCAGAGTGCCCAGTAACGGGCCCGTCTTGGTGCCCAGGCCACCAACAACCGTGGCAATCAATAGCGCGATACTCAAGCGTACTGAAAAGGCATCGCTGCCGACATACCCGGATTGATGCGCAAAGAAGGCGCCACCTAAGCCGGCAAGTGCCGCGGCAAACGCAAAAATGGTTGCCTTCCATAAACTGACTTCGACGCCGACCGAAGCAGCAAAGACCTCGGATTCGCGAATGGCGCGCAGGTTACGACCAAGGCGACTTTGATTGATAAAGTCGGCGAGCAATTGCACCACAATCAAACTGGCGCCCGACACATAAAAGAATACGGTCGAGGACATTTTTGGAAAGCCCAGATCAAGGCTTGGCACGCCCGACAGGCCCATTGCCCCGCCCGTTAAGCTGATCCAGCGTTGTCCCACAATATCAAGAATATAGCCAACCGCAAGCGTGGTCATTGCGAGGTAGAGACCACGGGTGCGCAGGGCAAATACCCCGACCAGGCCACCGCCGATGGCCGCGATCACTACGCCAAATAGGATTGAGAGCGGCACGGGCCACCCCAGCTTAAGAGAGGTTAACGCCGACCCATACGCTCCTAGTGCATAAAAGCCAGCCTGACCAATTGACATCTGACCGGACAGACCGAGCAACAGATTTAAACCTGTGACGGCAATCGCAGTATAGAAAAACGTTTGCGCCAAAAAGAGATAGAACCCGTTGATGGGCAGCCACGGTAATAACAAGAATATGACGATCGCAACGGTATACGGCAGACGATTTGAAGGTTGATGTGTGGCGGTCGAGCGCAGAGTGTTATCTGACATCGGCATGCCTCTCTGAAAACAGGCCAGAGGGTTTGATCGCGATAATGATCAAGGCCGCGAGTAGTGGATATAAATCACCAAAACCAGAATCCACATAATTTGAGATCGATTCGAACACGCCGAACAAAATCCCACCAATCAAGATGCCTACGGGATTCGCGAAACCGCCAATCGCCGCTACGATCAAGGCTTTGATGGTGAGTACGAGGCCCATTTGAGGGGTGATGGTGACGATCGGGCCGATCAACACGCCGGCAACCGCAGCTAAGACTGAGGCAATCACAAACACGCCTACTTTGACGCGGTTGGTGTGAATGCCTAACAACATTGCGGCCTCAGGATTAAAAGCAACGGCTTGAATCGCCTTGCCCCAGCGTGAGTGAAACATGAAGCCATAAAAGAGACCGACGATTAATACGGCGGCTACGATGACTAAAATTTCTTCTAAGAATAAACCGGCACCTAAGACCTGTACAACCTCATCACGCTTTGAGCTAAAGAGTGGGGCTGAATATTGAGACGTCTTGCCAAAGCCAAGTTCAATGACGTTCTGTAGAATCAACGCGACGCCCGCAGTCGTGAGCATCCACGAATAGGCGCCAATCAGCGTGTCTTTTTTGCGATCAAGCGGTCTGATCGCGACTCGGTCTAACAGCCACCCCATCACAGCAAGGATCACAAGCACGGTCGCGACAGCCAGGGCCAGAGGTAAGCCTAACTTGCGAAACAGTAAGAGCAAAAATGCCCCGACCATTAGAAAGTCGCCTTGCCCAAAGTTCACGCGATGGGTCGTGAGGTGCGTGATGTAGAGACCCAGTGCGACGAGGACGTAAATCGCCCCCATCGCCAGGCCGCCAGACAGCACCTGGATAAGGTTGCCGAGCTCCATCCTAGTATTTCAGGCGTGTCACAGTACCGTTTTTCCAGACGCCTAAGAATACGTTTTCATAATCTAGGCATTCGTGATCGGTTGCACTAAAGGGCTTAGCAGGTGTTGCTGAAACCGCTTCAATGCCTGAGATCCCTTCGATAGCGTTACGAATGGCGTCCGGGTCTGATTTGCCGACTTGATTAACGGCTTTGAAAACGATTTGAGCCGCGTCATATCCCAATGAGGCGACAACGGGCCAGCGGTATTCTTTGCCGTATTCTTTTTGCATCCGCTCATCAAAGCTTTTGGCGCGCGGTGTGTTGACATCGAGGGCCTGGCCCATGACGGTGCCTTCGATGGCGTCTTTGCCAACGATTTCAAGAACCTTCTGTGATGACAGGCCCCAGTTACCCGCGACAACTGGTTTGTAATTGATACGTGGCATTGGACGGAAAGGTAACTCAAACGATTCGTGAAAGTTCAAGACCAACTCAGCTTTGGCGTCGCGCAGTTTGACCATTTGTGGCGTCAAATCGTTGACGCCTGGTGCGGCGGCTTCGATTGCGACTAATTCAATACCGCGCTTTTTAAGACCTTCTTGGATCTCTTTAGCTGCGAAGTTGCCATAGCCAGTTGTTGAATGCACTAAACCAATACGCTTGAAAGTTTTGGCGCCCCAATCAAGCATTTGATCGATTTGAAATTTTTCGACCATCGAGCAGCGAAAAATATAGCTTGGTTTTTCGTTAATGAATTGACTGGTGATGTTTGTAGCAATGCCAGGACCCGCCATCAGCGGGATACCTGCTTTTTGCAGGACGGGGGCCATAGCCAGTACGTTGCCGCTACTGACGGTGCCGATGACGACTGGAACCTTGTCATTTTGAATCAGGCGTTGCGTTAACGACACGGCACGCTGCGGATTGGCTTCATCGTCGTAGACAACAAGTTCGATCTTATTTTTGTTGCCTGCTGCTTGATAATCTTTGAGCGCAAGTTTGATACCTTGCAGGTACGACTCACCAAAATCAACAATTGCAGGTGGGCCACTTAAGCCTTGAATCACGCCAACTTTAATTTGTGCAAGTGAGGGTGCGGCACAAATCATAAAGGCCGTGGCCAGCGCGGCTTGCCAGATGTTGCGTTGAAATGGACGATTCATTTGTGTCTCCAGATTTAAGTGTTATTTTTGATTAAGCCGAATATTTGAAACAAACTCTACTAGGTTTTGAGCTCAATCAGTATCCCTACTTACCCTTAAAATTGGCGTCGCGACGCTCTTTAAATGAGGTTACGCCTTCTTCTAAGTCGGCGGTAAATGCAACGTCTCTAAAAGACCGCGACTCCCATTTCAACGCTTCATCCATATGCATACCCATTGAGCGACGCACAACCTCTTTGGCAAAACGGTGCGACAGGGGTGCGCGCGTGGCCAGCATCGTTGCGTAAGCTAAGGTCTTTTGCAGAAGTTCAGCCTGTGGATAAATACGATTGACCAAGCCAATGCGATAGGCGTGCTCAGCATCAACGCGTTCACCCGAGAGAATAATTTCCATCGCATGACCCATCCCAACAATTTGCGGCAAGCGAATTAAACCGCCATCGCAGGCGTGAAAGCCCCACTTGGCATCTTGCAAGGCAAACTCAGCGTTCGGTGAGCAAAAGCGCAGATCGCAGGCGAGTGACAATTCAAAGCCACCTGAAATTGCAAAACCATTGACGGCTGCGACGATCGGTTTGTCAATATCCAGATTGCGAGTGATGCCACCAAAGCCTGGGCCATTCGTATATTTTTTACGAAACTCTTGTGCTGGGGCGCGTGCAAAGTCAATTGTGTAATTTTTTAAGTCTGCGCCCGCACAAAAGGCTTTGTCACCGGCTCCGGTGATAACGGCAGCGCGTGCCGAGTCATCATTGTCAAACTCGTGCCACACCGCAACCAACTCGTCGTTTGCCGCAAAATTTAACGAATTCATTTTGTCGGCGCGATTGATGGTGATCAGCCGCACTGCACCATGCTTTTCATATGAAATATCAGACATTCTTTTGCACTCTAAACGTTGGTGTGCCGAGACCCGTTGATTCGGTCACGGTGGTGGGTACGGCGACAACGCGGTCGCCAAGCTGATCGCCGTCTTCAGGTAAAAAGCGACCGGTGACACGAAAGCCGTTATCCAGATCAAAGACACCCACGTGATACATGCCATCGGCCTTAAAACGCAAGGGTGGTTTACGCACGGCGGTCCAACTCACAAGCTTGCCGACACCAGCAATTTGTACTGGATTCATCGAACTGCTCAAGCATTTCGCGCAGGTGTTGATGCAAGCTGCGTCCAAGGTGCCACACTTAGCGCATTGGTGAAACGTCAGCATTTCTGGTTTGGTTAGCGTCGAGTTCGCCATGATTAATCGCGCCCTAAAATGTTGACAGTGCAGGCAACACCGGTACCGCCCAGGTTATGTGTCATGCCGATACGTGCGTTGGCGACTTGATTGGTGTGCTCGCCACGCAACTGTTTGACCACTTCGTAGATTTGACCAATGCCAGTGGCGCCCACGGGGTGCCCCTTCGCGAGCAATCCACCACTTGGGTTGATGGCCACATCGCCCTGCATCCCAGTGCGACCTTCGGCGGCCCACTTACCGCCTAAGCCGCGTGGTACCAAGCCTAGGTCTTCGCTGTCGATAATCTCGGCGATCGAAAAGCAATCATGCAATTCGCAGACGTCAATATCTTTGGCCTTGAGCCCCGATTGCTCGTAGGCCTTTTGTGCGGCGGTGACGGTGGCTTCAAACGAACACAGGTCGGGGTGATTGGCGATGCGAGGTGAACCACTGGTTTGAGCCGAGGCCAGCACGCGAATTTTGGTTTGCCGCGCTTGGCTGGATAACAAAGGCTCTGCACACAGTACGATCGCCGCGGCGCCGTCGCTTGCAGGGCAGCAATCAAACATTTGCAAAGGGTCAGCGATCATGGCTGACGCACAAATTTGCTCGAGGGTTAACGAGGCCCCCATTTGTGCCAAGGGATTCTTTAAACCATTGGCTTTGTTTTTGATGACGACCGCAGCGATGTCTTCGCGCGTGGTGCCGTACTGGTTGGCATGAATGCGCCAGGCCATACCAAACAACCCTGGAAACGTCAGTCCGCTTGGGCCATCGTTTTCGTTATCCATTGCGCAGTTCAAGGCCGAGGTCACTTCAGCGGTTGAGGCGTGGGTCATTTTCTCAACGCCCACCACCATCACGGCATCGCACATGCCGCTGGCAATCGCAATCCAGGCGTGACGAAACGCGATGCCGCCTGACGCGCAGGCGCCTTCGACCTTGGTGCAAGGAATGTTACCCAAGCCCAGGCGTTCACCGACGATACCGGCCAAGACCTCTTTGCCGTTCAGGGGGCCGCTAATAAAGTTGCCAAGATACAAGGCGCCGATACGCTCACGATCAATACCCGATTCAACGATGGCTCGCGCAGCGGCCTCAACGGCGAGTGATTCAATTGGTGTGGCCACATGTTTGCCAAAGCTGGTCGAGCCAATGCCCGCTACAAAGACGTCACGCATGATTATTTTCCTTTCGTGAGTTGCTTGCGCAGCTCTGTTTTAAGAATTTTTCCGTAATTATTTTTTGGCAGATCGTCGCTAAAAAAGTATTCGCGCGGGCGTTTGAAGCGAGCCATATTATCCAAACACAAGGTATCCATCTCGTCCGTGGTAATTGTCATCCCAGGCTTGACCACCACGAAGGCGACGGGCTCTTCACCCAAGTCGGGCTCTTGACGTCCCACGACGGATACCTCGGCTAAAGCGGGGTGGCGCAGTAATACTTCTTCGATCTCGCGGGGATAAATATTCGAGCCACCTCGAATGATCATATCTTTCGACCGATCGCGTAAGGTGAGATAGCCCTTGGCATCCATCGTGCCGATGTCGCCGGTCCAGAGCCACCCGTCTCGGATGGCCGCGGCGGTGGCTTTTGGGTTGTTCCAGTATCCAAGCATGCGGGTATCGCTACGCGAGACCACTTCGCCCAGCTCGCCAGCAGGCATATCTTCACCGTTTTCGTCGACGACGCGCACCTCAACGCCCGTACGCGCGATGCCGCACGAAGCCAGGCGCGCCATGTGGGCCTCATCGCGGGGCCCTTCGTGATCCATCTTGGATAGATGCGTCATGGTCATCGGGCTTTCGCCTTGCCCATAAATTTGCACCAAGCGTGGCCCGAGCAGATCAAGGGTCTGCACCAGATCGCTCACGTACATCGGGCCACCACCATAAAAGATCGTCAACAAGTTGCCTGCAGGGTTCTTGATTCCGTCGGCTGAGCGAATCATCCGCGACAGCATCGTTGGTGCCGCAAATAGCGTGACATCGGGGTAGCGCTGCAGGGCGTCAAAGACGATATCGGTGCTAAAGACCGGCTCAATAACTTGATGGCCGCCGCCAAACAAGTGAGGCAAGCTATACAGGCCTGCACCATGCGACAGCGGTGCTACGTGCAGCATGGTTTGACCGGGGCGTACGCAGTCGACATCAGCGCCGTACTGCAGGCTCATTGAAATCAGATTGCGATGAGACAGCATGGCGCCTTTAGGTACGCCTGTGGTGCCGCTGGTGTAAAAGATCCAGGCAAGGTCGTCAGGCTTCATCGAGGCGCAAGGCACAGGTGCTGCGCGTACGTAGCCCTCATAGGCATCTTCATCGACGACCACAATTTGACGTTGTCCAGGCAAATCTGAGAGTGCGTCAACAAGCCCAGCTTTCAAAGAAGCGCTGGTAAAGATCACCGCGGCACCCGAGTCTAAGGCGATTGGTTTGACTTCGCGTGGATGTAATTTTGCGTTGACGGGAACTGCGCACAGGCCCGCAGACCAAGCTGCAAAAAGCACCTCGATAAACGCGTTGCGGTTCTCCATGCAGAGGATGACGCGGGCGCCTGGCTCAAGATGCAAGGTATTGAGTAAACCGCCAGCTAAGCCATGAACGCGCTGAGCCAGTTGGCCATAGGTGAGTGTTTGTTTGCCGCAGGTCAGCGCCTGAAGGTCTGGATGGCTGAGTGCGCGCGAGAGAAAGGATTTTGCAATATTCATCGGACTCTTTTGCTTTTTTAAGTTCAGATTATCGGTTTGTCGCCTCGAATCATCATATAGCAGAATTTACGAGCAAGGCTGGCTTTCGCAAGGTAAAAGCAGACTGCGCGACGAGTCGTGAAAGACGAGATCTTAGGGTGCAGACATACGTGCCCACTGGGCAAACACGCCGCCGATTGCACGGTAGGTTTGCTCTTGTCCCTTGTATCTAAAAATAATTAAGATACGCTCGTTTTTTGGGCTAATGAGGGTGTGTTGTCCGTATGCACCCTGCCAAGAGTAGGTGGGCGTACCGTGCTTAGTGGTAACCCAAGTTTGATAGCCATAATCCCAGACACGCTGTTTAAGAGTATCCGAGGTTTGCCTTGTCGTGGCCTGCTGCATGAATTCAGCCATGCAGGGGCCATCCGCAGCGTTCAGCAGTGCGATCGAGCGCATCGCCAGCCGGGTCCAGTCCCGTATCACAGCGCCAAAACCCGCCGCGACATACAGCTGATCTTGCCGATCGGTCAGCCAAGTCGACGACTGTTCAGGACCGCTCGGCTTCCAGACCAAACGATCAAAGAGCTCAGCAAAGTTGCCCGTGCCATTCACGGCAAGCATCAGGGCGTTTGTGTTGCTGTTGTTATAAACAAAGATGTTTGGGGTCGCTTTTTCAGAGCCGTATTTTTTTAACAGATCATCAATTGAAATTCGACCTTTGGTGATGTCGCTCCACTCTCCGAATAACGAGCCGCCGTCTTCGTCAGGTGCGCGTGCGCCGCTACTCATGGTGAGCAGTTGCCGCAGGGTGGCTTGTCCAAAGACAGTCTGGTCGATGGTTTTTGCGTAAAGACCAGCGCGATCATCCAGTGATCGAAGAAGTCCTGTGCAAAGTGCTTGCCCAACTGTCATGGCGGTTAAGCTTTTGGCCATTGAATACGAAAAAAATTTCGTATTGTGATCGGTGTTTTTTTTGAATTGTTCGAACAAGATTTGGCCGCGTTCGACCAGGATGATGCCTAGCGCAAACTGATCTTCGTCAAAGGCTTTGCTCGCAAGATTGACGATGGTTGTTTGATCGTTTGTGAGTTCGGTTTTTTTAGTTAACGCCAGAGGTTGCGCGACAGGGCTGAACGTATGGCGGTCAAAGGGAAAAGCACTTAGCGCGCCGGTAATATAGTCTTGGCGAATGGCGGGTTCTTCTGCGAAGCAGGGCGCGAACAAAAGTAATGATGTGATGAAGCTAAAGCAGTGGCGAAGAATTTTCATCATTTGTTGGATTGCAAAAATAAAAAGCGCAACGACTTTGTTGCGCTTTTTGTATCTGCTTAGCGTGGCGGCATCTCGATCTTAACCTCGAGCACTTCAAGGCTATCCTGTTTTTCTAGATTGACCTTGATGTCCTCTGGGTTGATTTTGACGTACTTCGAAATGACGGCAAGCAGTTCGCGCTGTAAGGCGGGCAAATAGTCTGGCGCTGAATGTTGACCGCCGCGCTCGTGTGCCAAAATAATCTGTAAGCGCTCTTTGGCGACACTTGCAGATTTTTTCTTCTCTCCAAGTAAAAAAGACAGAAATGACATCATTTGCCTCCAAACAGGCGTTTGAATAAGCCTGGTTTTTCATAGTCGACAAAGCGCAAAGGCTTTTCTTCACCCAGATAGCGCGCCACCACATCGCGATAGGCTTCAGCGACATCAGTTTTTTCAAGATGGATTGCAGGCAATCCTTGATTAGAGGCTTGTAGGACGGATTCAGACTCAGGGATCACACCAATGAGCTTAATGCGCAAAATATCTTCGATATCTTTGAGCGAAAGCATCTCACCATCCTCGACCCTTTTCGGGTTGTAGCGAGTGAGTAGCAAGTATTCTTTGATCGGTTCGTCTGCCTCGACGGCGCGGCGTGATTTTGAAGCAAGAATACCTAAGATCCGATCGGAGTCGCGCACCGAAGACACTTCAGGATTGGTCACCACGAGTGCGTCATCTGCAAAGTAGGCGGCTAGCAGTGCGCCGGTTTCAATGCCCGCGGGTGAATCACAGACGATGTAATCAAAGTCCATTGCTTTCAGATCATTGATGACTTTTTCTACGCCCTCTTTCGAGAGTGCATCTTTATCTCGAGTCTGCGAAGCAGGCAAGATAAACAAGTTGTCAATATTCTTGTCTTTGATCAAGGCTTGATTCAGCGTTGCTTCACCCTGAATCACATTGACGAAGTCATAGACCACGCGCCGCTCACAACCCATAATTAAATCGAGATTACGCAAGCCAACGTCAAAATCGATGACGGCTGTTTTGAAGCCGCGCATGGCCAGACCAGATGAAAAACTGGCACTCGTAGTGGTCTTGCCAACGCCACCCTTGCCTGAAGTCACCACTACAATACGTGTCATGACGAACGAACCCTTATAAAAACATGCAACATTGCACAAACAATAAAAATTGAGGCGTTAAAAATAAAATGCTTATTTGTCGAGCGGTGTGAGATGCAAGGCATCTTTTTGCAACTGAATCACAGCCGGACGTTGATGTAGTTCAACGGGTAATTTGGTATCGATGACTCTGTAAATGCCAGCAATGGCGACCAGCTCTGCGTCTAGGCCAGTTGTAAAGATACGTGCGGCGTGATCGCCGCGGGCGCCCGCCATCGCTTTGCCGCGCAACGGTCCATAGACGTGAATATTCCCATCGGCGATCACCTCGGCGCCTCGACTGACAACGCCCATCACAATCAAATCGCACTGGCGCGCATAGACGCGTTGGCCTGAGCGTAGCGGGCCGCGTACCACCATGGTGGGGGCAGTTATGGGGGCAGTCAGCGCTTCGGTTGCGCCAGACTCGGTGGGGGCCGGGCTAGGCACGCTGGCGTCTTGCACCGCCGCGTCGGCAGCTTCTGGCGCGGGGATACTTGCAGTAACAGGTTCGGCTACGGAGGCAGCGGTTTGGGTTTCTGAGGCGTTGCGGGTTGGGCTACTCGAGAGATCGACCCCAGTGAGGCCGCAGGCCTTTGCCGCAGCAAGGTTATCGCCTTGTGCGACAACACCAATGACGGGAAGTCTGTGATCTGCAAAGGCCTTGAGCAATGGACCCCAGTCAATGAGTGCCTCGACCGCGAGCGCATCGATGACAACGGGTTCGTTTTCGAAAAACGTACCCGCATCGGCCATACGCTTTTTGAGCGCACCGATCAAATCCTGAGTGTCTGCGTGTTGCAACACTACGCGTATTGCGTAGAGTGTTGCGCTTTTAAAATCGAGAGCCGAAAGTTCAGTTGCCATGGGCAAGAATATTAACTCAGACCCCGGCCGCCCATGTGTCTTTTAACGTTGTCACGCGATTAAAAACCGGACGCGCCAGCGTTGAGTCAACCGAGTCTGGGGCGAAGTATCCGAGCCGTTCAAACTGCGAGAGCACGCCCGGGGTGGCGGTTGTGCCGGGTTCAAGCCAGGCTTTGACCGTTTGCACCGAATTGGGATTGAGGCAGGCTAAGAAATCGTTATCACCAGAGTCTGGAAAAGGTTCTGAAAACAAGCGATCGTAAAGTCGGATTTCAGCCGGTATGGCCTGCGCCGCACTGATCCAGGTGACCGTGCCTTTAACTTTCACGGCATTTGAGCCAGCGGTACCACTTTTGGTGTCGGGATTGTATTCAGCATGTACTTCAATGATGTTGCCCGAGGCGTCCTTGACGCAGCCCGTGCACGTCACGACATAGCCATATTTCAAGCGCACTGAATTGCCCGGAAATAGCCTGAAGTACTTCGGCGGTGGTACCTCGGCGAAGTCTTCTTGTTCAATCCAGAGTTCGCGGGTAAACGGAAACTGTCGGAGCCCAGACTCAGGGTCATGAGGGTTACGAGGTGCCTGACAGGGTTCGATGTGATCGGCCGGAAAATTTGTGATGACGAGTTTTAGGGGATCCAGGATCGCCACTGATCGTGGTGCGAGTGGGTCTTGCACTTCTCGTAACGCCTGGTCGAGCAAACTATAGTCAATTCGGGCATTGTTCTTGGATACGCCGGTGCGTTCGCAAAAGAGGCGCAAAGCCTCAGGCGTGTAGCCGCGCCGACGCAATCCTACAATGGTTGGCATCCGCGGATCATCCCACCCGCTGACATGACCTTCTTTAACGAGTTGTAGCAGTTTGCGTTTGCTGGTCACGATGTAGCTCATGTTCAGCCGCGCGAATTCGTACTGATGGGGCAGGGGGGCAGCAAGCTGACCGAGTTCGTTTAGTCGATTCAACGTCCAGTCATAAAAGGGTCGCTGATCCTCGAATTCAAGTGTGCAGATGCTATGCGTGATGCCCTCAAGTGCATCTTCAATTGGATGTGCAAAGGCGTACATGGGGTAGATGCACCATTGATCGCCTGTGCGGTGATGGGTGGCGTGCCGGATCCGATATAAAACGGGGTCGCGCATATTGATATTGGGTGAGCTCATATCAATCTTTGCGCGTAAGGCCATCGAGCCATCGGGGTGTTTGCCTTCGCGCATTTCGTTAAGCAGACGAGTTGACTCAGCGGCTGGGCGATCTCGCCAAGGCGAGTTTTGACCGGCCTCAGTGAGCGTGCCGCGCGTGGCGCGCATCTGTTCAGGGCTTTGCTCATCAATATAGGCGTGACCCGCTTGGATCAAGGCGAATGCGCAGTCGTACATCACACCAAAATAATCACTGGCAAAAAACAGATGTTCAGTACCGTGCGCTTGCCAGTCAAAGCCAAGCCATTTCACGGCATCAATGATGGCATCGACGTACTCTTGATCTTCTTTTTCGGGGTTGGTATCGTCAAAGCGCAAATGGCAGACGCCACCGTAATCGCGTGCGAGGCCAAAATTTAGGCAAATGCTTTTAGCGTGGCCAATATGCAGATAGCCGTTGGGTTCGGGCGGAAATCGTGTGCGAATCTTGGCAGGGTCGCTCGCGCCGCGCGATTGGACAGAGGCAGGGCCCGGTTGCCCGGCCCACCGTTTGCTTGCAAATCGGTGGGCGGCAAGATCCGCTTCAATAATATTGCGTAAAAAATTCGTGGTGACGGGAAGAGCAGAGTCAGTGGTCATACTGGATTCAAGGTCGCTGGGTCACATTTAAAGATGCATTTTGCCACGACCGGTCTACACTAGCTTGAATCATGGAAATTTCAGCACTTTTTCTCGCGCGCGTACAGTTTGCCTTAAGTCTGAACGTACACGTTTTATTCGCAGCGCTTGCGATGGCGCTGGGCTGGATTCTCTGCGTCTTTCGCTTTCAGGCTTGGAAGACGCCGGATTCAGGGTGGACAGCAGCCTACCGGTTTTGGGTAAGGGCCTTTGCCCTGTCTTTCTTTCTGGCGCTTGCCACCGCTTTACCGATTTTGATTGAATTTGGTACGCTTTGGCCCGCTTTAATTGAGCGTACGGGCAATGTTGCCGGCCCGCTGGTGGCCTTTGGCTTGGCCACGTTCATTTTGACAAAATCTTTGTTCATGGGGATTGTGCTGTTTGGGCAACGCCGGGTGTCCCCGAAGCTGCATTTTTTTGCGGTCTTGATGGTGGCCTTCGGATTGACGTTCACGCTCTTTTGGGCGGTGGTGTTGCATACCTGGGCACAGGCGCCGCTTGGCGCTGCATTGATTGACGGTCGTTTTCAAGTCTACGAATGGAACGAGGTCATTTTGACCCCCTTTGTATTTTGGCGCTCGCTGGGGTTTGTGGCGGGAGCCTTTCTCTTTGCGGGGCTTTTGTTGTTAAGTGTGACGGCTTGGCAGGCATTACGCCGTCCCCTCGATCCTGGCGAGCGTTTGTCTTTTCGCACCGGGATTGTTGTTTCGCTTTGCGCGGTACTTGTCTATTGGGCGGCTCTTGACGGTAATGCCAGAATGGTCGCGCGGTACCAACCGACAGTCGCAGCAGCGCAGGTTGGTTATTGGCAAAGCTCAGCGCCACCCGCTTGGATATGGTTGGGTTCAATAAATATGCAGGCGCGTTCGACGGGTGTCATCTGGGGTTCTGAATTGAGCGCAGCGCGTTGGCTCGGTCGACAGGCCAATGCAAGCTTCTTTGGTCTGGATTTAGCGGGCGAGGTCTTGCCTCCCGTTGCGCTTTTGTTTTGGCTTTTGCGCGCGGCATTGCTGGCGGGTATGGTGTTGAGCGTGTTGATGCTAGTGACGGGATTTGTGGTGATGCGTAACGGATTTGAGCCTTCGCGACATCCGAAATGGCTCTTGCGCATACAAGTGTGGGCGGTTGGTTTGGGCGCAGTGACCTGGCTCTTGAACTGGAATCTCTCAGATCTTGGCTGTTCGCCTTATTTGGTGTCGGGCGCCTTGTTGCAACAAGACGCCTTGGTCGCCGCTGCGCCCGCGACGCTTGCCTGGGTGTTGGCGTTAGCTGCGGCCTGCTACGCAGTAATGTTTACTGGTTTTATTCAAATGATGTGGCACGCAGCGCGCTTTGGCGTGGTGCCCGTGCGTCAGCCCGGGCTGCGCCATGATTGACGCGCTGGCAGCTTCCCTGGGTTTAAGCGTGAGCACGCCCGCCTTCTGGATGCCGCTGCTCATGATGGCCTTGCTATTTATGCTGATTGTGGGCGGGGCGCTTTTTGATGGTTTTGATATTGGGGTCGGGGTGCTGGTGCTGTTGGCGCCCGAACAATCTCGTCCACGACTGATGGTGATTTTGAGTCCTTGGCGGGATGCAAATGGCTTTTGGTGGCTGTTGGCGCTTGGACTCTTTTTAACCGCGTTTCCCTTAGCCTGGGGCGTTGTCCTCGGTGATTTGTATGTGCCGATGTCAATGACGGTGCTGGGGGTGATGTTGCGCAGTGTTGCCTTTGAGTTTCGCATTCGCGCGCCCACCGATAAACGGGGTCGTTGGATTGCCTTATTTTGGCTCGCGTCCTTGATGACGGCACTAGGGCATGGCGTATTGATTGCCCAGCTCGTGTTGGGGGCCAAGCAAGACGCGCCCGCCTATTGGTTTATCGCTTTTGTTGGCCTGTCTGCAATCGCAGCCTACGCCTTGCTAGGCGCAAGCTGGTTGGTCATGCGGTTAGAGGGTGCCTTACAGCTTTTTGCTGCGCAGTGGGCGCGTCATGCCATTCGCTGGGCCGCTGCGGGAATGGTTGCTGTCTCCATCGCGCTTGGGTTGGCGAACCCGGCCATTTTTTATAAATGGAGCAGCGCGACAAATCTTGTCATGGCCGCTCCGGTCTGGCTGTTGATGTTGGTTTGTTTTGTGGGCATAGACATGAGTCTGACGCGCGTGATTCAGCCTCGTTACCGCCACTTGGTCTGGGTGCCGTTTGTTTTGTGTTTGATCGTCTTCATCGCGCTACTCAGTGGTTTGACCTACAGTATGTTTCCCTTTGTCGTACTGGATCAGCTCACCTTATGGGATGCGGCCGCCGCAGCAGGTTCTCTGCAGCTTGTGCTAGTGGCAACGTTAATTGTGTTGCCGATCATGGTTATTTTTAATCTCGTGACGTATCGCGATTTGTTTGGACGTGCACCCTAGTCGTTTCTTGGTTTGCGCCAACACACTGCGTAACGTAGTTCGCAGTTTAGGCGCTGAGCCGGGGTAGACGAACGTTGACTTCTAAGCCCCCATGCGAGGCTTGATCCAAACTGAGTGTGCCGCCATGGGCTTGGGCAATGGCTTCGGCGAGCGCTAATCCTAAACCAACGTTGCCCGTTCGCGTGCGCGCCTCGTCAAGCCGCACAAAAGGTTTGAGCGCCTCGGTTCGTTTTGCAGGGGCAATGCCTGGGCCGTGGTCGCTCACTGTGAGCAACGTCCAGTCGTCGGTCGCGCTGAGTGTGATCTCGACCGGTGGCGCACCGTGATGCACTGCATTACTAATCAAATTGTCGAGCAGGCGCGAGAGCGCCACGCTGTCCGCGTTAACTAAAACAACCGCAGACGTGTTGCTCAGTACAACCTCAGTGCGCGCACTATTCCAGTTTGCAACGCGTTCGATGATCCAGTCGTTCAGTGCGAATTTTTCAAAATGGTAGGTTGCAGGATCGGAGCCTCGTACATATTGAATAAACTGATCCACCATATGCTGCATATCTTGTAAATCTTTACGCATTCCATCTTTCAGTGCGACGTCCTCGGTCATCTCGATGCGTAACCACATGCGCGATAGGGGTGCCTTGAGATCATGCGGCAATCCGGCCAGCAGGGTTCGGCGCGTGGCCTCGGATTGGCTCAACGCTTCGAGCATGGCGTTAAAACGTTCGCCTAAGCGCTTGATTTCGGTGGGGCCGGCGGGCTCAACCCGTGCAGGTTTGCCTGCCGCGAGCCGATCGGTGGCATCAACGAGTCGAGTGATCGGTTGGGTGATATGCCAGGAGAACCACGCGGCGATCAGCAGCACCAAAGCAAGGCCGGCGAGCCACCATATCACGAGTGATGTCGCGACCGGCGGATCAATACGATCGAGCGGGATGACCAACCATTCGCGGTGCCTAGGCACTTCGGTTTCATTTGGCCGGGTAAGCGAAATATAAATTTCTGGGATGGGACCGCGAGATAGCGCAACACGACTGTCCCCGCTCAGTCTGTTGTTCAAGCGTCCGATGAGTCTGACGAGGCCGCGCCGCATGTCGTCGGCGCCAAATTCTTCGGGTGGGATGAGTTTGGCGGGTGCAAGTGTTGACGCTTCAGAGGGCGTTGCTCGATTTGGATTCGTGCTCGACTCTGACGTAGATCCGCGAGGTGCCTGGCCATCTTTGGGTGCTGGCATACGAGTCGCGGCGCGCTCTGCCCGTGCGGCCCTGCGTTGAAGTCTGGCTTCGTTGGGCAGAGGTTTGGCCCACATTCGCCAGTGCCCTTGAGAAGCGCGCCTGACAAATTCAGCGCGTTCAGGGGGCGGTACGTGTTCCATTGAGTACTGCAGGGTACGGATCGTGGTCGCTAATAAATCCAGGGCAACCGTTTGAGCATGGTCGCGTTGATAAATCGAAACCAGATAGAGCGTCGCCGCCTGGCCCGCAAGCACCGTCGCGAGTATCAGCAACGTGAGCCTCGTGCGAAAGGATTGCGGTAGCAAAAAAAACGGCGTACTCACGGCGAAAAACGGTATCCCGTGCCCCAGACTGTTTGAATCCAGCGCGGTTGCTTGGGATCGTCTTCAAGGGCGCGACGCAAGCGCAAAATTGCAATATCGATGGCACGGTCGTTGCGTTCGCCTGATTCGTCATCGCGCGCTAAGGTTAAGAGCCGCTCGCGAGAGAGCGGTTTGCCGGGATTTCGAATGAGTGCTTCAAGCAAATTGATTTCACCGCCTGTGAGCTTGACCATATCGGTACCGCGCATGAGTTGACGCATGACCGGATCGAAGGTGAAGATCCCAAACTTGACGGGGGCATTTTTGGTTAAGGCCGAGGCGCCACGCTTGCGGCGCAGTACGGCTTGAATGCGAGCCAGTAATTCGCGCGGATCGAAGGGTTTGCCAACGTAGTCATCTGCGCCAGCCTCAAGGCCGATAATTCGATCAACCGACTCATCGCGTGCGGTTAAGAGAATGACAGGGATGTCTTCACCCTGAGCGCGTAAGGCACGGCAGGCCTCTGCGCCATCACCGCCGGGCATCATGCGGTCAAGCACGATAAGTTCGGGCGCAAAGCGCAAAATTCGGGCGGGTAAGTCAGTGGCGTCTGGGGCAACCAGCGTGTCAAAACCGTGCTTGTTCAGATAGTCTGCAAGCAGTTGGCGAAGCGCCGGATCGTCATCGACGACTAGAACTTTGATGCGGGGTTCAATACCAGTTCTGGAGTCCATGCCCAAAGTGTGCAACGAGCGACGGTTTTGGGCAAGCGCTTTGAAATCAATTGAAACGATCTTGTTTGCTGATGTGTGTCTAACGGCAATCCCCTACAATGCGAATATGACAACGATGATTGATGCAAAGGCCGAATTAGGTGCCGCCAAGGTGCTTGCTAGCGTGTTCGGTTATGAATCGTTTCGTGGCGACCAGCATGCCATTGTTGAACATGTCATTGGCGGAGGGGATGCCCTGGTCTTGATGCCCACGGGTGCCGGAAAATCTCTTTGTTATCAGGTGCCTGCGCTTGTTAGAACGGGTGTAGGTATTGTCATTTCGCCCTTGATTGCGTTAATGCAAGACCAAGTCGATGCACTCAAAGAGCTTGGGGTGCGTGCCGCCTTTTTAAACTCAACCCAAGACTGGCAAGATTCACGAGAGGTCGAGCAGGCTTTTTTAGCCGGAGATCTTGATCTGCTTTACGTAGCCCCAGAACGCTTATTGACCGACCGCTGCTTGCAATTGCTGTCTCGCGGCAAACTAGCGCTATTCGCGATTGATGAGGCTCATTGCGTCTCGCAGTGGGGGCATGATTTCAGGCCCGAATACCTTGGTTTGTCGATGTTGCACGAACGCTGGCCCGAAGTGCCTCGCATTGCGTTGACGGCGACTGCGACCGACGTGACGCGTCGCGAAATTGCCGAGCGCTTAGCGCTGGGCGAAGCGCGGCATTTTGTCGCCAGTTTTGATCGTCCAAATATTCGTTATCACATTGTCGAAAAACAAGAGGTACGCAAACAGCTGCTCCAGCTATTGCGCCAAGAGCACGCCGGTGACGCGGGGATTGTGTATTGCCTCTCGCGCAATAAGGTAGATGAAACTGCCGAATTTTTATGTGAACAAGGGATTGAGGCGTTGCCCTACCATGCCGGTTTGGGTGCGGCAGTGCGGTCCAGGAATCAATCCCGATTCCTACGAGAAGATGGCATTGTGATGGTGGCCACGATTGCTTTCGGCATGGGGATTGATAAGCCCGATGTTCGCTTCGTCGCGCACATTGATATGCCGAAATCAGTTGAAGGCTATTACCAAGAAACGGGTCGTGCGGGTCGCGATGGCCTCCCAGCAACGGCCTGGCTTGCCTATGGTTTACAAGATGTCGTGCAACAGCGTCGAATGATCGACGAGTCTAATGGCGACGATGCGTTTAGAAGGCGCTTGGGTTCGCAGCTTGATGCCATGCTGGGCTTATGTGAAACGATTTCGTGCCGCCGCCAACGCCTGTTGCAATATTTTGGCCAGGCAATGACGGCATGTGGAAATTGCGATAATTGTTTGACTCCACCTCAGGCCTGGGATGGCACGGTGGCCGCACAAAAAATGCTGTCGGCTATTTATCGACTCTGGAAAGAACGCGGACAGCGCTATGGCGCGGGTCATTTAATTGACATTTTGCGGGGCAAGCAAACGCCTCGGGTGCTCGAGCATGGCCATGCGTCACTGTCGGTTTTTGGGATTGGGCAAGATCTGTCTGAGCAGGCTTGGCGCAGCGTCTTGCGCCAGCTCCTCGCCTACGGTTTGCTGATGGTCGATCAAGAGGGTTACGGTACGCTGGCGCTCACCGATCAAAGTCGCGCGGTACTAAAAGGCGAGCGCACACTCATGCTGCGCCGTGAAGCCGAACGGACGTCCGAGCGCACGGGTCGAACGAGCAGTACGCCGCGGGGTAAAGCGTTGCAACCTGAACTGCCTTTGGCGGCGCAACCGATTTTTGAGGCACTGCGAAACTGGCGCGCCGGTATTGCGAGAAGCCATGGTGTGCCCGCCTATGTCATTTTTCATGACGCAACCCTGCGTGAAATCGCACTTGCTCGCCCAGATAATCTTGAGTTATTGAGTCATGTCAATGGTGTGGGGGTTCGTAAGCTTGAGTCTTACGGCGAGTCGATCTTGGCGTGTATTGCTGAATTCGAAGATGCTGAGTAAGTCAGCCTAGCGTCTGGTTAAGCGATCAGACGTTATCTAAGCTTATTCGAACAGCTCGCCGCCTTGACTTGCGGTGCTCGGCGGCTTTAAGCCTAAGTGGCGCCAAGTTGTTTGCGTCGCCATGCGACCCCGTGAGGTGCGTTGCAGATAGCCGTGCTGAATCAGATACGGTTCAATTACATCTTCGATCGTGTCACGCTCTTCGCCAATGGCCGCGGCTAAGCTGTCGACTCCGACCGGCCCGCCATCAAATTTATGAATGATGGCTTCTAAAAGTTTGCGATCCATCAAGTCAAGGCCTTGCGGATCGACTTCAAGCATCGAAAGCGCGGCATTTGCCACGGTTGCGTCAATCGTGCCGTCGGCTTTGACTTGAGCATAGTCACGGACGCGACGCAGTAACCGGTTGGCGATACGGGGCGTGCCGCGCGCGCGTCGGGCGACTTCTGAGGCGCCTTCGGGTGTGATGGGTACTTGTAATAGGCCGGCACTGCGTGTGGCAATACGCGTGAGCTCTTCAGGCGTATAAAACTCAAGCCTAGACACGATACCGAATCGGTCCCGCAGGGGATTGGTGAGCATGCCGGCACGCGTGGTCGCACCGACGAGCGTAAAAGGCTGGAGATCAAGTTTGACGCTGCGTGCAGCAGGCCCTTCGCCAATCAAAATATCAATCTGAAAATCCTCAAGTGCTGGATACAGAATTTCTTCGACGACAGGCGACAGGCGATGGATTTCATCAATAAACAAGACGTCATTGCGCTCAAGGTTCGTCAGTAACGCAGCGAGATCGCCGGGACGCTCAAGCACGGGACCTGAGGTTTGACGTAAATTCACCCCCATTTCGTGGGCGATGATGTGCGCTAGCGTCGTTTTACCTAAGCCGGGCGGTCCAAATAACAAGACGTGATCAAGCGACTCTTGTCGATTGCGGGCCGCTGAGATAAAAATTTGTAATTGCTCGCGTACCCGCTGCTGGCCTACGTATTCTTCTAGGGCTCGGGGGCGCAGGGCACGTTCGATTGACTCTTCGTTCGGCGAGGTGGCCTGCGGGGCGACCAAGCGGGTTGGCTCGGAACGAGCGCTCAAAGAGTCGGATTGAATAGCCATGAAAGTATGATCTTTAATATCAGAATTGCGGTTGGCGCAAAATCGCCCAGACAATCGTACACTATCCCCCACATTTATCCCCTTATTCAGAGAAAAACTTATGTCGCTGATTTTGCCCACTTATGATGATGTTGTTCATGCTGCGGCCACCCTGAAGGGTGTTGCGCACCGCACCCCTGTGATGACTTCAGACACGGCGGATCAGCTCACCGGTGCCAAGCTGTTTTTTAAGTGTGAAAACCTGCAGCGGATGGGGGCGTTTAAGTTCAGAGGTGGCTATAACGCGATTGCGAATTTATCGCCCGAGCAGCGACGCGCTGGGGTTTTGACCTACTCGTCCGGCAATCATGCACAGGCAATCGCTTTGTCGGGTAAGTTGCTCGGGGTCGCCACGACGATTGTCATGCCGCACGATGCGCCTGTGGCTAAAAAAGCGGCGACCGAAGGTTATGGCGCGACCGTGGTCTCCTATGACCGCTATAAAGATGATCGCGAAGACGTTGCGCGCGCCATTCAGCAGAAAACTGGCATGGTGATTATTCCTCCTTATGACCACCTTCATGTGATTGCTGGCCAAGGAACTGCCGCAAAAGAATTGATCGAAGACGTGGGTGAACTCGATTATTTATTGGTTTGCGTGGGCGGCGGCGGGTTATTGGCAGGCAGTGCCTTGTCTGCACATGCGCTGAGCCCCAAGTGTCAGGTGTATGGTGTTGAGCCCGAGGCGGGCAACGATGGCCAGCAGTCCTTGCGTAAAGGCGAGGTGGTACGCATCGAACCTCCCCGCTCGATTGCCGATGGCGCGTTGACCCTTTACCTGGGTCAATTGACGTTTGGCGTGATTAAACAAAAGGTGAAGGACATTTTGACCGTTACAGATCCCCAACTGATTGCCACGATGAAGTTTTTTGGTGAGCGGATGAAGATTGTTGTTGAGCCGACGGGTTGTCTGGGTGCCGCGGCGATCATGCACGGCGCACTATCCGTGCCGAAGGGCGCGCGCGTTGGCGTGATCTTGAGTGGTGGTAATGTAGACTTGAAGTCCTATGCGGGTTTTGTGACGCAAGATTGAGTGCTTTTGGGGGTGGTATGAGAATTTTGGCAATTGGTGGGGCGGGATTTATCGGGCGACAAGTGATCGGTCGTCTCGTGGCGCAAGGGCATGTAGTACACGTGCCCACCCGTCAGTTTCAGCATGGTCGTGCGCTGTTGGTGCACCCCACGGTCACGGTGATTCAGGCCGATATTCATGATGATGCAACCCTTGAGAGGTTGGTGGCGGGTTGCGATATTGTCATGAACTTTGTTGGCATTTTGCATAGTCGTGAAGGGCAGCCCTACGGGCCTGACTTTGATCGTGCGCATGTGCAATTGCCGCGACGCATCGCTCAGGCTTGCCGAACGCATCAGGTCAAGCGGTTTATTCATATCAGTGCTCTTGGGGCAGACCTGCAAGGGCCAAGTGGTTACTTGCGTTCTAAAGGGGCTGGTGAGCAGGCCATTCGCAATACCTTTGCCTCGGCGAGTCAGGGCGACTTCACGATTTTCAGGCCTTCGGTCGTGTTTGGCCCAGAAGACAAGTTTATGAATATGTTTGCGCAGCTTGCGCGTTTCTTGTTCGTGCTGCCGATTGCCGGCGCACACGCAAAAATGCAACCGGTTTTTGTGGGTGACGTGGCAACTGGGGTGATGAACGCATTGACGTTGCCGGCGGCAGCCAATAAAACCTACGATTTGGCGGGTCCTCGCGTCTATACGTTGGGTGAGCTCGTGAAGCTCGCCGCGCTCTGGAGCGGTCACCCGCGTGTGGTTGTCGATCTGCCGATGGCTTTAGGGCGTTTGCAAGCGAGGGCATTTGAATGCTTGCCGGGCGAGCCCTTATTGTCGCGAGACAATTTAGCTTCGTTATCGGTTGATAACGTGAGCGCTGCGCCCATTGACTCTGATTTAAATTTGGTGATGACGCCTCTTGAGTCTGTTGCGCCGATCTATCTAAAGCCCACAACATAAAAAATTCTAATTAAATTCAAACGAGACAAACTAAACATGACAAGCGTTAAACAAGGCAAAGCCCTAAATATCAAAGAATCGCGTATTTTGATCGCTGGCGCGGCGAGCTTAGTGGGTTCGCATACAGCTGACTTATTGTTAAAAGAAGGTGCGCGCGAAGTTCTGTTGCTCGACAACTTTTCATTTGGTTCGATGGATGCGATCGCGCACTTGCAAAATGATCCTCGCATCAAAATTGTGCGCGCTGACTTGATGCGCTTGCCCGATTTATTGGATGCGACTAAAGGCGTGGATGGCGTAGTACACCTTGCCGCCTACATGACCTTGGGCTTTTCGCAAACGCCTTGGCAAGCCGTTGATGTGAACATTCGTGGTGCGCAAAACATGCTTGAAGCCTGTCGCATCAATCAGGTTAAAAAGATTGTGTTTGCTTCGTCAAATGCGGTGTACGGCTACGGCACCGGAATTAAAGGCGCGCTTCACGAAGAAACGCCGTTTTATTCCGTCGGCGCACCCCCTGCAGCGATCTTGTATGGCGCCTCAAAAATCATGGGCGAGCAGTTATGCCGTCATTATCATCAAAGCGCGGGGCAAGACTATGTCGTCTTGCGATATTCAACGGTATACGGCGAGTGTCAACACTATCGTGCGGCGAATTCACTGTACATCATGGAAACCTATGATCTGGTCCGTACAGGGCAGGCGCCTGTGCTGCCAGGCGACGGGACCGACACCAAGCATTTTGTTCATGTGTCAGACGTTGCGCGCGCCAATATGGCGGCGTTGCAAAGCGCGGCGACTGATGTGGCCGTCAATGTGTCAGGGCCGGCTCCAATTACGACGGGCGAGCTTGTTCAGCTTGTCCTCGATTATTGCAAGAGCTCGCTTAAACCAGAGATTCGCCCTGACCCACCAGGCAAAGTGCGTTTAACTTCGGGTGGCGCATTTCATATCCCTCACGATAAGGCGGGTGAAGTGATCGGTTGGAAACCAATCGTGACCATGAAAGAAGGTGTGACTCGGCTGCTCGCCTGGCTTGAGCAACAGCAAAAAAAATCATAATAAGAAACGGTTAAACCTAACAAAAGGAGATCTCTGATGCAACGCTGCCTTGGTCGCTGTTTGGCGCTCGTGCTAGTTTATGTAGGACTTTTTGCAACGAGCGCTCAGGCTTGGCCGGATCGGCCGATTGAGATCGTAGTGGGCTTTGCGCCGGGTGGAGGCACGGACATTACTGCGCGAACGCTAGCGACCTATCTAGAAAAAGAGTTGGGGGGTTCGGTGGTCATCGTGAACAAATCAGGCGCGTCGGGTGCAATTGGTTTGTCATACGTCGCGCGTGCCAAACCTGATGGCCACACCTTGGGCATGACCAATATGCCGGGTCTGTTGACGATACCGATTGAGCGCGAAGCCGGCTATGTACCGTCTGACTTTACCTACTTGGCCAACCTCGTGAGAGACCCGTGTGCATTTAGTGTGAGTGTGAACTCGCCCTATAAAACGCTTGCTGATCTAGTGGCTGCGGCAAAAGCCAATCCTGGAAAAATCAGTGTGAGTACGTCGGGCATTGGCACGGACGATCATTTGCAAATGGTGTTCTTTGAAAAGGCGACGGGTACGAAATTGAACCACGTACCGTTTAATGGTGCTGCGCCTCAGCGCAACGCCGTCTTCGGTGGGCATACCGATGTCGGTGGTATGAACATCGGTGAAGCCATGCCTTATAGCGGGATCAATTTGAGGATTTTGGCGCAGGCCGCCGAGGTGCGCTCGGTACTGGCGCCCGAGGTGCCAACGTTTAAAGAGCAGGGCGTCGATGTCGTTCTGGCCTCTGAGCGTGGCCTGGTCGGGCCCAAGGGCTTGTCCAAAGAAGTGAAAGAAAAACTAGAAACTGCGCTAAGTAAGATTGCGAAAAACCCAGAGTTCGTCAAACAGATTCGTTCTCAGTTCACCGAGATTGACTATCTGCCAAGTGACGCATGGCAAGCGCGGTTGACGCGCGCAGATGGTGATTTGCGTGCGTTATGGAAGACACAGCGGTGGGCGGATTAATGTGCTTAGGCTACAGGAAAATATCATGAAAAAAATATTCACTAAACAGGTTGTTCAGTTAGGGGTTGGGTTAATTGTTTCGTGTGTGGCCGCGATGACTGTCTCTGCCTCTGTTCAGGCGGCAGGGTTTCCCGAAAAAGCTGTCACGCTTATTGTTCCTTATCCGGCGGGCGGCGCGACGGATGTGATTGCGCGCATGGTGGCTGAAAAATTGCCTGCGGTGTGGGGCCAGCAAGTGGTAGTGACGAATCGTCCTGGTGCTGGTACGACCGTAGCCGCTGAAGCGTTGGCGCGCGCACCGGGCGATGGTTATATGTTGTACATGACGACTGCTGCGCATACGATCAGCGCAAGTTTGTATAGCAAATTGAATTACGACCCCATCAAAGACTTTGCTCCGATTACGTTGATTTCGACGATTCCATTGGTGTTGGTCACGACCTCTGCGCTGCCGGTCAGTACCGTGCCTGAATTAGTCGCTTACGCAAAGGCGCAAAAAAATGGTTTGTCGATGGCCTCGACTGGTAACGGAACGCCTCAGCACCTGACTGGCGAACTTTTTAAAGCCAAAACAGGTGTGCCATTTGTGCACGTGCCTTATAAAGGCGATCCGCCTATGCTGACTGACTTGATCGGTGGGCAGGTGCAGGTGGCATTTGTGACGCTCTCAGCAGCCCTGCCTTACATCAAATCGGGTAAGTTGCGCGCGATTGCTCTGGCGCATCCGACGCGAGTTGAGGCCATCGCCAATACGCCCACCATGATCGAGGCGGGCATGCCTGGTTTTAATGCGGCGACTTGGTTTGGTTTGTTTGGTCCTGCGACGATGCCTCAAGCGTTACGGCAAAAAATTTACCAGGATGTGCATCGTATTGTGGCCGACCCAGGCATGCAACAACGTTTGCTAGAAATGGGGGGCGAGATCAATAACAGTTCGCCTGAAGCTTTCCAGAAAGTTATCGATACAGAGGTTAAAAACTGGGCAGAGGCTGTGAAGCTGTCGGGCGCACGCGTCGATTAGACGTTAGCGCGACAAGCTCTTCAGCGCCAGCCTGATGCCATCTGAAACACTGACGCCGTCGGGCAACGATTTTAAGGCGGTCAGTGACTCGCGCTCTGAGTAGCCTAAAGCAGTGAGCGCGTGTAGCACGTCGGTTTGATTGCCAGCTGACACGCTTGGGGTTGCGCCAAGATCTGCACCAAGCTTGCCTTTCATCTCAAGTAGCAGGCGTTGCGCGGTTTTGGTTCCGATGCCTGGAATGCGTGTCAAACGCGCAGGCTCTTGCAGCGTAATGGCCTGCGCCAGATCTGCCACAGACATCCCTGACAACACAGACAACGCAGTACGTGCACCAATTCCGCTGACTTTAACGAGTTCACGAAACGCTGCGCGCTCTTGTATCGTCGAGAAACCAAAAAGAATATGCGCATCTTCGCGTACGGTCAGGTGCGTCAGAATGGTGACTTGTGCACCAAGTTCAGGCAATGCATAAAACGTGGTCATCGAGACATCGATCTCGTAGCCAACGCCTTGTACGTCTAGCCCGATACGCGGTGGTGTTTTTTCATACAAGGTGCCTGTCAAGCGACCGATCATATTGATTCCTTTGGGTTAGCCGAGTAACCGGCCGCCACGCACCCGGGTGCGGCCACGCGATGTACGCTGTTGATAATTGGTGACGCCAAGTTTTTCGGCTAAAGGGCTGACGTGCGCGTGGCAGATCGCGCAGGCCAATGCATCCGCCGAATCTGGTGCGGGAACGCCATCCAGGGATAGTAGGCGTTGCACCATCATCTGTACTTGCTCTTTAGCAGCACGACCGGCGCCTACAACTGATTTTTTGATTTGAAGGGCACTATATTCATATACGGCTAAATCTCGGTCTGCTAAGGCGCAGAGCGCGGCTCCTCTGGCCTGTCCCAACAGCAAGGTCGTCGCTGGATTCGTATTCATGAAAACGATTTCTAGGGCAGCGACATCGGGCTTGGTATCTTCTACCACTTGACGCAGGTTATCCAGAATCACTTTAAGCCGCAAGGGCAGGGTGATGTCAGTGGGTACGACAATCGTGCCGCTTGCAACATAAGTGAGTGTCGGACCTTTGACGTCAATGACACCAAAGCCGGTGCGGCGTAAGCCTGGATCAACGCCTAGGATGCGCATGATTTGCACCCTGGGCGTTGAGTCATGATTGGTTGCGAATTAATGCCGAAAGTGACGCATGCCCGTCAGCACCATCACAATGCCACGTTCATTGGCTGCCGAAATCACCTCGTCATCGCGCATGCTACCGCCCGGCTGGATGACGCAGGTGGCGCCAGCGTCAATTACGACATCAAGCCCATCGCGAAAAGGGAAAAAGGCGTCAGACGCAACGACTGAACCTTTGAGCGAGAGCCCGGCATTTTCAGCTTTGATTGAAGCGATGCGAGCAGAATCAATGCGACTCATTTGGCCCGCGCCCACGCCTAAGGTCATGCTGTCGCCACAAAACACGATTGCATTTGACTTCACAAATTTGGCAACTTTCCAGGCAAACATCAAATCGCTTAGTTGTGCAGGGGTTGGTTGTTTGCGGGTAGCGACTTTCAAGTCAGACGTTTGTACGATCTGTGCGTCTGGTGTTTGCACCAGCCAGCCACCGCCAACACGCTTCACATCAATGTCGTTTTGCCCATCGCCCATCGGCACTTGAAGTACGCGAACATTTTTCTTGGCAGTTAAAAAATCGAGCGCTGCCTTGTCATAGGCCGGGGCAAGCAAGACTTCGACAAATTGATTGCTAATGGCTTTTGCGCAGGCGAGATTGACGGTTCGGTTAAATGCGATGATGCCGCCAAACGCTGAAGTCGGATCGGTTTTAAACGCTTTCAGATATGCATTGACGGCGTTGTTAGCGACGGCCACACCGCAGGGATTTGCATGCTTGACAATCACGCAGGCAGGCTCGGCAAAGCTGCGAACACAATCCCAGGCAGCGTCAGAGTCAGCGATGTTGTTGTATGAGAGTTCTTTGCCTTGTAATTGCACAAAATTACTTAACAGCCCCGCCGGGCAGGTTGGGTCAGCGTAAAACGCTGAGCGCTGCTGGGCGTTTTCACCATAGCGCAATACTTGTTGCTGATGCACTTGTAGTGTCAGAGTATTTGGCCACGTTGTGCGTTCGGGGACGGCTTCTTGGGCAGGCTCTGCGGCCACCAAGCTGCTGAGATACGCTGCAATGGCGCCATCGTAGGCACTGGTGTGCGCATAGACTTTGGTCGCCAGTGCAAGACGCAATCCATACGAAGTATCGCCCGTGGCATCCATTTCTTTTAAAACTTGCGCGTAATCTGCGGGGTCGATCACGACGGTTACGCCGCCGGCTTCTGTACCGTGATTTTTTGCGGCCGCGCGTAGCATCGCCGGGCCGCCGATATCAATGTTTTCTACGGCATCAGCAAAAGTGCAGTCTGGTTTAGCAACCGCTGCGCGAAACGGATAAAGATTGACCACGAGCAAATCAATACGGTCAATGCCATGTTCTTTAAGTGTTTGCAGATGCTCGACACTGTCGCGTCGCGCGAGCAAGCCGCCATGAATTTTTGGATGTAATGTCTTGACGCGTCCGTCTAAGATTTCTGGCGAGCCAGTATGTGCGGCGACCTCGGTGACTTTTAAACCAGCCTGAGCTAATAGTTTGGCTGTGCCACCGGTAGAAAGCAGTCGCACGCCGCGTTTGGCAAGCGCTTTGGCAAAGTCGACGATACCGTCTTTGTCTGAAACGGAAAGGAGTGCGGTTTGAATGGTCATATGAGCTTGTGTGCGAGCAGTTTTTTTCGAAGAGTATTGCGCGTCATGCCTAGCATTAAGGCGGCACGCGATTGGTTGTTGTCAACGCGCTGCATTGCGATTGCAAGCAAAGGCCGTTCGACGCAGTTTAGAACCATGTTGTATAAGTCGTTAGGCTCGGTGTCGCCCAAGTCGGTAAAGTATTTGTCAAGGCTTAAACGCACGGCTTCATCAAGGATATTATTTTTTTTCATGAGAAAGAGCTTCAGGCAGCTTGTAAGTACGACTTGCTAAAAGCATGATTGTCGCAGGTTGCGGGCTGACTGTCTGCTCCAGAGGCTGCCTGGCCCGAAAACCAAAGGTCAACGGCTAAAAACTGTTCAGTCGTGGTTTCGAGCTGGTTAATGTGATCTGAGAAGGCGGTGCCACCAGGCAGTCCGCTGACATACCAGCCGATGTGTTTTCTTGCGGTTCGCACGCCGGTGCGCTCGCCATAAAACTGATAGTGGTCTGACAAATGGTGCAACAACAGTTCGCGCATTTCTTGCCAGGTTGGTGCCGCCAGGGTGAGGCCGGTCCGTAAAAAATAATCGATTTCTCTAAAGATCCAGGGGCGGCCTTGTGCGGCACGACCAATCATGACGGCATCTGCACCGGTGTAATCCAACACAGCCCGTGCTTTTTGAGGGCTGTCGATATCGCCGTTGGCCACGATTGGAATCGAAACATGTGCTTTGACTTCGCGAATGGTGTCGTATTCAGCTTCGCCCAGATACAGATCGGCTCGCGTGCGGCCATGCAAGGTGAGCGCGGCGATCCCGCTATCTTGCGCCAGTTGCGCGATACGTAGCGCGTTGCGATGCTCGCGATCCCAGCCCGTTCGGGTTTTTAGTGTGACAGGTATCCCTAGTGGTGTGCAGGCGTTGACGACGGCCTCAAGGATGCGTGCGATTAAGTCTTCGTGGCGCAAGAGCGCCGAACCTGCCGCGAGGTTGCAGACTTTCTTGACCGGACAACCCATATTGATGTCAATGACCCGAGCGCCTTTACCGATGTTGAAGACCGCCGCCTGGGCCATCATCTGAGGATCTGCACCGGCGATTTGCACCGAGACGGGTTCGTTTTCGCCGTCATGATTCAAGCGCCGCGATGATTTAACGGTTTGCCAAAGCTGTGGATTACTTGCGGCCATTTCAGACACGGCGTAGCCCGCCCCGAGGCGCTTGCAGAGTTGGCGAAAAGGGCGATCGGTGACGCCCGCCATTGGAGCGACAAAAACATTGTTACTGAGAGTCCAAGGGCCGATGTTCATGGGTAAATTGTAAACGGTTCGGCTTGCAGGGCTGGCCGAGCATTGACGATCGGATATATCCGGCTTTTTGCTTGAGAAGAGCCTAGAGTCTGAGCCCTTGTAATAAATGACGCGCCAACGGCGCTCGAAGCACAGGGAGCAGATCCATACTGAGCAACGCCAGACCGGCGGCGTGCTCAACTACGGGCCATTTTGTGGTGAACACCCGGGCGAGTAGGTCAGTGAGGCGCGCGGTCACCTGTCGGTCTGGCGCGCGAAGACGCACAAAGGTTTCTAGGGCTTCACTTGGGGAGTGCTCTGGCCTGACTGCCCATTCGCGCAAGGCGATTGCAAGTGCTGCAGCATCGCGCAGGCCTAAGTTCAGACCTTGACCAGCGACGGGGTGCAGTGTTTGAGACGCATTACCAATGGTGGCGCAGCGTCCGTTGAGTGGGTTGGAGTGAAGTGTCATCGTGAGCGGTACGCTTGCGACAGGCCCTTGCACTAGAAGCTCGCCCAGTCGTGATCCAAACATGTGGGTCAAGGCCTTAGAAAAATGTTCAGGTGTCGAGTCAATGAGAGCTTGTGCGCGCTCGGGCGTGCAGCACCACACGATCGATTGCTCTCCTGGTGCGTCAGGGTGAGGCAAGACGGCCAAGGGGCCCTCTTGCGTAAACCGCTCAAAGGCCCAGCCAACGCGTGGGAGACTGGCGCGCGCACGTGCGAGCAAGGCAACCTGCGTATACGATCGGGTCGTTTCAGCATCAGGCGCGCCATCAGCTTGAATCGCGATCCTGCTTCGGAACGTCAAGGCCCCTTGTTCGAGTCGGACCTCGTTTTGATCTTGCTCAAGAACGTGTGCGGCCGCACCACTCGATACGCGGACGCCGCTGGCTTGTACGGCCTGCGCCAGTTTCGCGTGAAGTTGTCCATAGCGCACGACGTAACCCAGTGCAGGAACGTCAAAATCATGATGCCGGATCAGCGTGCGTCCAAGCCGGCCGCGTTGCGAGACATGGATATTTTGAATACTCGCGGCCTGTTGTGGCCAAGCGCCAAGACTTTCAAGTAGCACTCGACTGCCGTGATTGACTGCCAGCACGCGCGGGTCAAGCTCTGGGCGATGACCGTATTGTGAGCTTGAGTCTGACTGCAACAACACAATACGTTCAGGTGCTGACGTGACGCGCGCCAACAGCAGCGCAAGCGCACTGCCGGTTGGACCACCTCCCAAAATCGCGATGTCAAAGTCTTGTTGCATCGACGCATTTTAGCGGTTGACCGGGTTGTAAGGCGTGTGGGGGCGTTTGTCGGCAGATTTTTGCTAAGTACTACAATTCAAGTGAAATATTATTTTTAGGCGGCATGTGTGATCGAACAATCTAATTTGACTTCCGCGCCTGAGCGGCGGTTTCGTAATAAGACTACGGTTGGCTTACTGGCCGCGTTATTGGGTTGCGTCGGTGCGCATTGGTGGTATCTGGGCCGTCGTCATGCCTGGCTGGTCAGTGCGATCGGCGTGGCCTTGATGATTGCGAGTGCCTTTGCCGAGATCTGGTACGAAAATCCTGCGTTTTTTTTATTGTTTATCTTGATTTTGGATGGCTTTATCGAGGCGATCGTGTTGTGCTTGATGAGCGATATCCGGTTTGATGGATTTTATAACCCGGGCCTCGTGCGTCAACGCCCGAGCGGCTGGGGGGCCGTGTTGATTGCGATTTTTACGCTGCTGATCGGTACCGTCGCGCTCATGTTCGGTATTGCGATGATCGTGATTTATGTTTGGACCGCGCTTGGTTGGCTAGATGGTTTCGACTTGAATTCAGACTAACGGTTTGGCACCAACACGAGCTGCGACGCGTTTGTTGCAGGATTGATCATCACTTGCCAGTGGTATCCCGGAGGTGCAGGGCTCAGCGGCGCACCGGGTGCAGAAGGTGCGTGCGGGGGCAGCGCCTGGATTGGGGGTTGAGCCTGCACGATGATGGGTGGTTGCTGCACAACGACCGGCGCTGGGCCGTAATAATAAGGCGGGTAGTAATACGGAGCCGCTATTGCAGAACCGATGACGGCGCCAGCAATGACGCCCCCAACGACTGCAGGTCCGACCCAACCGCGGCCACGGCCCTGACCATAGCCATAGCCGTACGCATTGGCATTGGTGACCGTCAGAACGGTCAAAAAGAGAGTGATGGCGCAGAGGATTTTTTTCATGGTGTGCCCAAAACTGATCGCTGCTTCGAATTGAACTGATAAAACTTTTTAGTTACTGACGGCGCTTAAACGGGGCTGCTCAGTTCAATGATAACCAGCCCCTAACGCTAAGGCCAGCCGCTTCACTAAAAGTTTCACTACTTTCCCATATTTTTTGGTTTCAGTTGGTTACCATTTGGCAAGGTCTACCCCGCGCGCATCAGCGCCTCGATTTCGTCTGCCGCGACCGGTACGCCACGGGTGATCAATTCGCAGCCTGTTGCGGTCACAATCGCGTCGTCTTCGATCCGAATACCGATATTCCAGAATTTTTCTGGCAGATCGGCGGCGGGGCGTACGTAAAGCCCAGGTTCGATTGTTAGCACCATGCCCGCTTGGAGTTGCCGCCACGGGCGCTCTTGATCAGACGCGGGTGGGCTGCGATACCCTCCGACGTCGTGAACATCCATGCCCAGCCAGTGTCCGGTGCGGTGCATATAAAAGCGCCGATAGGCACCTGATTCGAGGGCCTCAGCAAGCGTGCCGGTCAGCAAGTCTTCGTCGAGTAGACCTTGAGTCAGTATATGTACGGCGGCCTCGTGCCCGGCGTTCCAGTGCTGAGCGGGAGAGGTTTTGGTTTGAGCGGCCTGTTGGGCCGCTAACACGATGTCATACAGGGCGCGTTGTGGTCCTGAAAAACGACCGTTCGCCGGAAAAGTGCGTGTAATGTCTGAGGCATAACCATCGAGTTCACAGCCCGCGTCGATTAAAACAAGGTCGCCGTCACGCATGATGGCGTTGCCCGCACGGTGATGTAAGACGCACGCATTGGCGCCGGCGGCGACAATGCTGTCATAGGCCACAGACTGTGCACCTTGCTTGCGAAAGTGATAAAGCAGCTCAGCTTCGAGTTCGTATTCGTGTAAGCCGGGACGCGCGGCTTGCATTGCGCGTACGTGGCCTTGCGCAGAAATAGCGGCGGCGGCGCGCATCGTGGCCAGTTCGGAGGCATCTTTAATGAGGCGCATTTCGCCCAAGACTTCGCTCAGGTCTAGCCATTGGTGAGGCAGTGCACGGGTATCGCGCACACTGGTTTGAGCCTTGGTCAACCAGTCTTGTAGCTGCCTGAGCAAGTCGGGCTGAGCCGAGCGCGATAAGGTGCTGAATAAGTTGCGATGCCCGATGAGTAGTTTTGGGATCTGCGTGTGGAGATCGACCAGGTCGTGGGCGAGGTCAAAGCCAAAATGCGCTGCCGCGGCCTCGGGGCCCCAGCGCACGCCATTCCAAATCTCAACCTCAGGGTTTTTGCCTTCGCAAAACAGAATGCTCTGGTCGGTGTCGCCTGCGATCAATACAAGCCAGGCCTGTGCTTCTGCAAAGCCACTCAGATAATAAAAATCACTGTCATGGCGATAGCTGTAGTGATTATCGCGATTGCGGGTGCGTTCAATCGCAGTTGGCACGATGGCAATACCGCCGCCCACGCTGTGCATCCAGGCGAATACTTGTTTACGACGGGTATGAAAACACGCGAAGTCAGGGGTAACGAGCGTCATAAGGGGATCGCGAAAATTTGTTGAGCTGACGACATACTACAATCTCTGCGTGGCATCTGTATCAGAAGGCCTCACTGAATAAGGTTTTGTGATGGATTGGCTTGGCTGGCTCGAACCCTGGGAGTTTTCCCCAACGCTGCTGGTGTGTTTTTTTGCCTGTGGTGTGTTGTTCGTGCGCGGGCAACGGGTGCACGCGGTGACGCGCACGCGGCAGTGCTTGTTCTGGGTGGGTATCGCCTTACTGTATCTGTCGCTGCACACCATGCTCGACTATTACGCCGAGCGCATGTTTTTTATGCATCGTATCCAGCATCTTGTGTTGCATCATCTGGGGCCGTTGGTGGTGATGGCGGCCTATCCAGGGCAGGTTCTGCGAGCTGGCTTGCCACTGTCGTGGCGCCGTGCGCTGGCGCGCTTCAATCAAACATGGACCGGACGCAGCCTGATTGCAATCTTAACGAACCCAATTATTGTGCCCGCGCTCTTTATCTTTTTGGTGGTCGTTTGGCTCATTCCATCGGTGCAGTTCTATTCGATGCTGGATTGGCGCTTATACCGTCTGATGAATTGGTCTGTGGTGATTACGGGTTTTATGTACTGGAATCTGATTCTTGACCGTCGGGTGAGTCCGCCTGCTGCCATGAGCCCGGGTGGTCGAGTGCTTTCACCGATTGTGACGATGGCGCCACAGATGGTGGCAGGTGCCATCATTGCTTTTACCGAGCGTGATTTGTATCCGCTGTTTGATCTCTGCGGTCGAGCAATCGCGATGGACGCCCAAACGGATCAAATGATTGGCGGGCTCACGATGTGGATACCGGCCGCGATGACCGAAGTGATTGGCCTGATGGTCGCGTTGCGAACCTTGATGCGTCTATCGGGCAAAGGTCGCTGGGGTCAAGGCAAGAAAAAGGCCTAGCCCATTGCAGGCACACATACGTGAATGACCCGCAGTCAGGCGCTCAGGGCCCGAAGTCGCGTTAAGGGATCAGGTTGTGATACTTGCGGCCAAGCGCCACATTTGCCCTGAACCAGCCCTCTTTATTGCCACAGTCGTAGCGCACCCCTTCATAGCGGTGCGCAAACACCGCTTTTTCTTTCATAAGCGAGGCGATGCCATCGGTGAGTTGAATCTCTCCGCCTGCTCCGGCCTGCGTTTGCCGCAGGTGGGCAAAAATCCGGGCATCTAGTACGTAGCGCCCGACAACAGCCAAGGTTGATGGGGCGACGTCAGGCTTAGGCTTTTCGACGATATGACGAACACGTTCGGTGCGCGCGCTGACCGGATCTGTTGCCACAATGCCGTACTTGTCGGTATCGGTCAGTGGAACCTCTTGTACGCCCAGAATGCTACCTTGATAGGTTAACGCAGCATCGATGAGTTGTCCGATGACGGGCCTATCGGCATCAAGCAGGTCGTCGGCAAGCAGCACGGCAAAAGGTTCATCCCCGACGATGGGTGCGGCGGTTAAAACGGCATGGCCAAGCCCCAGTGGCGCAGACTGACGAATATAGATGCAGCTAACGTGTGGCGGCAAAATCCCTTGAACAATCGCAAGTAGTTCGGCCTTGCCTTTGCGCGCCAGTTCAGCCTCCATTTCAGGCGTTGAGTCAAAATGATCTTCGATCGCCCGCTTGTTGCGGCCCGTCACAAAAATCAAATCGGTAATGCCCGCTGCGACGGCCTCTTCCACTGCGTACTGGATCAAGGGCTTGTCAATAACAGGTAACATTTCTTTAGGCATTGCCTTCGTAGCAGGCAAAAACCGAGTACCCAAACCGGCAACGGGGAAAACTGCTTTGCGAACTGGACGCATAATTGATTCCTGAATAAGGGGTCGCTCAGACGTGCAACCCTATGAAACTGCCGCTATCATAAACGTATGAGTCATGACAGTTTAATGAAATCATCGCAAACGATGCCTAAAAAGTGCTTGGCAGCACTGTTGGTGCTGACCTTGGGCTGGCAAAGCGTCTGGGCCCAGCCTTCAGCCGCACCAAGCCTAGGGCCTGCCTCGAGCTCGGATTTGTCTCCAGCACTTGAGAGACGTCTGGGCGAAGCCATTATGGTGCAGGGGCGTCTCGAGCCTGATTACATTAAAGATCCAGACATTAGTCAGTATTTGAATGTCATGGGCAAAAAGCTCGCTGCACATGCGCCGGGGGGCGCCCCCGACATTGAAGTGTTCGGCGTGCGAGATCCGGTGGTCAACGCGTTTGCGATGCCTGGCGGTTTTATCGGAATCAACACGGGGTTGATTGTGGCCTCGGGCGCCGAGGCTGAACTCGCTGGGGTGCTCGCTCATGAGATTGCGCATGTGACGCAGCGACATATTGCGCGAGGTCTCACGCAACAACAACAAAGTACACACATCGCGATTGCGACCTTACTCGCTTCGGTGGCCGCGGCCCTGACACGCGGGGGTGGTCAGGCCGCAATGGGCATTGCGGCGTTTGGTCAGGCCGCGGCGATCGAACAACAGCTCGGCTTTTCTCTCGATGCAGAGCAAGAGGCGGATCGACAGGGCATTGAAATGCTACGCAAAGCGGGCTATGACCCAAACGGGATGGCCGTCATGTTTAGTCGCTTCATGCAAGCCTCGAGTCTGAACGAGGGCCGAGGGGGCGGGGTGTACGCCTCAACGCATCCGCTGAGCATTTCGCGGATGACCGACATGCAAAATCGGATACAACAGTTTCCGGTCGCCAGGTATCAGGCTTCGGATGAATATTGGTTTATTCGGGCGAAGGCGCGTGTGTTGCAGGCGACTGAGCCGCGCTCATTGCTGCAAACGATCGAGCAACTGCAAGAAGAGACGCGTCTGGGGGTCAGGCCTGGGGATGGTGCCACGAGCACTGCCTCAAAACAGGCGGCGGCCTGGTATGGGGTTTCGCTTGCTGCAACGGTACGCAAAGATTACAAAACCGCGACCAATGCCTTGCAACAAGCGCAAGCCTTGTTGGCGAATTCACCTTACTTGGATTTACAGCGTGTTGAACTCGAGCTGGCCAGCCGGCAAATCGCGTCTGCGCTCGCGAGTGCCCAGGCTGGGCAGAAGCGTTGGCCCGAGCGACGTGCCTTTGCGCTCAAGGTCGCAGAGTGTTTGCAGTTGATGGGTAAAGACAAAGAGGTGATCGTCTACTTGCAAGAGCAAATTAAACGCTGGCCAAACAGTGAGCCCGATTTTTATAAAATGCTTGGCAATAGTCACGATCGTTTAAATGATCCCGTGGCAGCTCGCCGGGCGATGGCAAGTTATTACGAACAGTTAGGGGCATTGTCCGCGGCCGTGACCCAATTGCAGCAAGCGCGGACGCTGTCGCAGGATTTTTATCTGCAGTCGCAACTCGATGTGCAGATTCGTGCACTCAGCGCCAAAATTGCCGAAGATCGAAGATTGCTTGAACGCTTCAGGTCTTAGCCTGCTCGTGTTGATTGAAAAATTGCTCGAGTCGCGCGGGTAACCAGTTCAGATGACCAGGCCACGAACCCGTGACAAAACCCACGTGTCCGCCCTGCGCGGGTTGATGTAGGGTCACAGCGTCACTACACTCGGTTGGCCCGACCAATGTGTGTTCAGGCAAAAAAGGATCGTTGCGCGCATTGAGTACGAGTGTGGGCGTGACGACTGTTTTGAGCCAGGGTTTACTTGCCGATTGCGTCCAATAGTCGATGGCGTCTTTAAAGCCATGCATCGGTGCCGTATACGCGTGATCAAATTCGCGCAGATCGCGCGCTTGATTGATTCTAAATACATCGATGACGCCTGGATATCGGCGCGCTTTCTCGAGCACTTTGGGCTTAAGCGACTGTAAAAAATAACGCGAGTACACCTCTCGGTTAAAAACGTGATCGGATAGGTGATTGCCGGCGGCCACTAAGTCGAGTGGCGCAGAGACGGCCGCAGCAGCTACAAGCCATGGACTGGCTAGCGGGTATTGACCCAAGTATTTCAAGAGCGCATTGCCGCCCAGCGAAATGCCCGCAGCGTGCCAACGTGCATTGGGTATTTGTTGTTCGATGGTTTGCAGAATAAAGCCAATATCCGCAGTGTCACCCGAGTGATAAGCGCGTGCCAATCTGTTCGCAAAGCCAGAGCAACCGCGAAAATGCGCGACGACGACGATCCAGCCTCGGGTGCGAAAATATGCAGCAATCGATTGGGCATAGCGACTTTGGCTACTGCCTTCGAGCCCATGCAGGAGCAGCAACGCGGGTGTATGTTCAGTGAGGCTGAGTTGTTGCTGCTCTGCTTCAGTGAGCCAGCGCGCGGCCGCAGTATGGCTAAGCCTTGGGTCTTGGTTGCCTTTGGGCTGCGCGACCAGGCCAGGCGCGGTCCAATCCAAATCGATGTAGTCGCCATCGGGCGTGTCGTGCCTTGTTCGCACGAATCTGAGGCGATTTGTGGGCGCAACCAACGCGCCAAACAGTGTTTGTGTATGACGTTCGGGCAACCAGTTTGGGGTCTGACACGAGGTGAGATCGAGGGCGGCAGTCACTATGAGATCGGGTTAGTGCAAAAGCCCAGGTGCATCCGTGAGTTCGAGTGCGCCAACTTGCTCGGGCGCGGCCGAGGCGTGGTGCATGACCAAACGCCAGCCAGTCGGGCCCTTGTGATAAACGTTGGTCGCATAACAGTGGGCAACTTCGGTGCCCTCTTGCCCGCGCACGGTGACTTGCTCGATTAAGGAGTGCACGGTACTCATCATGCTTTGGGTGGCGACCAATTTAGCCGGACGAATATGTAGGGCGCCATGCGTCAGGATCTCTTGCCACGAATCTTTTACGGCATGTAAACCGACCATGCGCAAGCCGCCGGGGTGTACGCAGATGATTTCTTCATCGTCAGCCCATACTTGCATTAAGCGGTTGAGGTCTGCGCGCTCGAGTGCGTCATAAAAAGCCAATTCGGCTTCTTCGGCGGTGGCGAACATCACGGGCATGGGGGTGACCTTTAGTGGCCGTGCACAACAGTACCTGCTGCTAATTGGTAATGCGTGCCGCAGTAGGGGCAGTTGACGTTGCCCGTTTTGGTGACATCCAAGAACACACGAGGGTGCATGCTCCAGAGCGGAGCGCGCGGCCCGGGGCAGTGAAGTGGCAGGTCAGTGGCGCCGACTTGCACTGGGGTTTGATCTTTGCCAGAGGCAGGGGCTTGCGTCATCGCGACTCTCAAAGAAAATAAGCAATGTTCTGAGTGTAACAAGTGCGCAGTCTACAATTGCACGAATTGCTTCAACTGCTTAAAAAAAATCTAATCTGTGATTGCGTCTCACCCTCTAATTCCTCCGCGCGAGCAGAAACGCGCAGCTTTTTTCATGGGACTGCGGGCGATTGCGCCCGGGTTAGTCGCGCTGACAATCTGGGGAATCGTGACGGGCGTTGCGATGTCACGTTTCGGTCTGCCGGATCAGGCCTCGATTGTTATGTCGTTACTGGTTTATGCTGGCTCAGCCCAATTGACTGCTTTGCCCTTGATTGCAGCCGGGGCACCTTTATGGCTGATTTTTGCCGCGGGCATTATTGTTAATCTGCGCTTCATCATTTTTGGTGCGGCGCTGCACCCCTACTTCAAGGATTTGCCGTGGGGTAAGCGGCTCGTGGCTGGATATCTGGCGGTCGATATCGCGTTTGTGGTGTTTATGCCCCGGTTCCACGATGCGCCGCAAAAGGGCACGCTTGAACAGCACTGGTTTTTTTTGGGCGCAGTGATCCCCTCCTGGTTTTTGTGGCAATTGACCTCTTTGATTGGGATCAGTCTGGGCAGTGTCGTTCCGGTGTCCTGGTCAATTGATTTTGCGGCAACGCTCGCGTTGTTGGCGTTGATGTTGCCATTGGCCAATTCGCGCCCGATCGTGTTGTCGATTTTGGCGGCAGCAGTTGTGGCTTGGGTTGCGCAGACGTTGCCTCTGCGCTTAGGGTTGATGGCGGCCGTTCTCGTCGGAATTATGGTGGGGATGTGGGCTGAGCGGCAGCAAGCGCCGCGCGGGCAGCGCTGATGGATACCCAGTACCTCTACTCTGCCATTGGCTTGCTGGCGTTATGTGTGGTGATTTGTCGGACAAGCTATTTGGTATTTGGGCATCATTTTCCACTGCCCCCCAAAATCCGTAGTGCCTTGCGTTACGCACCTCTGGCGGCTATTACTGCCATTATCGTTCCAGATGTACTACCTTGGAGTGCGCAGCTTGGGCCGCAGTTTGATCTTAAATGCTTAGCTGCGTTGGCGGCGATTGGCGTTTTTTTATGGACCCGCAATACTTTGCTTGTGATTGTGTCCGGCATGATCGTCTTGTGGTCATTACGCGGATTGTTAATGTTGTTTTAGCGTTGCAAAGCCGTGCTGATTGTGGAGCGCCCCAAGGGGAATCCCGTGGAGAGGGTATTGACTAGAGTACACTCACGGGTGTTTCCTTAAATAATTCAATGACTTCAGTCATTTAAAAACGATTTGACCTCTACTACTCAACCAACAGATACACCGATTGTCGCGGCACCAACTTTTGCTGAAATCGGGCTACATCCCGCTTTGTTGCAAGCTGTGATCGATACCGGTTACACGATTCCCACCCCTATCCAGGCTCAAGCAGTTCCGCTCGCCATGGCGGGGCAAGATGTCATGGGCGCTGCTCAAACCGGTACTGGCAAAACAGCTGCTTTCACGCTGCCCATCCTGCATCGTTTGATGCCGTCGGCCAATAGCAGTGCCTCGCCCGCGCGACATCCCGTGCGCGCGCTGATTTTGACACCGACCCGCGAACTTGCAGATCAGGTTTCAGAAAGCGTGAAGCGCTACGGTAAGTTGACGCCCCTGCGCTCGACCGTCGTATTTGGTGGAGTGGATATCAATCCGCAAAAAGAGGCGTTGCGCAATGGGTGCGAGGTGTTGATTGCAACGCCCGGACGTTTGCTTGATCATGTCGAGCAGCGCAATGTTAATTTAAGTCAGGTCGGCATTTTGGTATTGGACGAAGCTGATCGCATGCTCGATATGGGTTTTTTGCCTGATCTTGAGCGCATCATTCGCCTGTTGCCTGCACAGCGCCAGACTTTGTTGTTTTCGGCCACTTTTAGCAATGAAATTCGTAAACTAGGCCGCACCTACCTCAATAATCCGATCGAGATTGAAGTCGCGGGTCGCAACGCGACCGCTGACACCGTGACGCAAATTGCCTATGCCATGTCTGGTGATGCTAAGCGCGCTGCCGTGGTGCATCTTGTGAAGTCGCGTGGTCTGAAACAAGTCATCGTGTTTTCAAACACCAAAATTGGTACTGGTCGTTTGGCGCGTCAACTTGAGCTGGATGGCGTACGAGCCGAATCGATTCACGGTGATAAAACGCAAGCGGATAGGATGAAAGCCCTTGAGGCGTTTAAAGCCGGCGAACTAGAAGTGTTGGTGGCTACCGACGTGGCTGCCCGTGGCTTAGATGTCGCGGGTGTGCCTTGCGTCATTAACTATGACTTACCGCACAGCGCCGAAGATTATGTGCACCGAATCGGACGTACCGGTCGGGCGGGTGCCTCTGGAGAAGCCATTTCTTTATTCGCACCAGCCGAAGAAAAATATTTGCTGGATATCGAAAAACTCATCAAAAGCACGATTGTTCGTGGCACCTTAGAAATCCCAGGTGAATTACTTGCCCGCGGCGCGGGTCGAGAAGAGTCGCGTGGTAGTCGATCCAGTCACAGCGCTGAAACGAGTCATAGCCCCAGGGGTAGTCATACTAGCGAGCGCCCCGAGCGCAGCCCGCGCCCAGGTCGTTACTCGGCACCGGTCAAACCACTCGACGATTTTTTTACAAAGCCCTATCAGCCTTCGGCCTCTGCCATCGCCGCGGCTGCGCAAACACCTGTGATGGTGGCTAAGAAGTCTTCACTCTTGGCAAAACGTCCCGTCGGTTTGTTACTCGGTGCAGCTCAAAAAAAACCTGATTAAGTGTTCAGGTTTGGTGCAAGCGAGCCTAGCCATGACTCGTTTTTTTTAAGCGTTCAACTAAGTCGTTTGGCAAACCCGTTTGTTGCGTCGCGCCGGGGCTTTGCATAGCTTGAACCAGACGATTTAAATGTTCGATGTGCGGCAGGACAGTGCCGAAAAATCGAACCTGTTCTTTTTGCATAATCGCAATCGTCGGAAAATTTTCAACGTCCTCGTCGCCCAGTAGTTCAGGGTAATCTTCGATGTCGACCCAGATGAAACAAGCGTCTGGATGTTGTTGGACAAGCGAGTCGAATTTAGGTTGATACGCTTTGCACGCGTCGCACCACGCGGCACAAAAACATATCACCACCATGAGCTCGGGCTGCTCAAGCGTTTTGGCAAGCGTTGAAGAGTTCGGAAAAGAAAGGTTCATTTCGGCACAGGCGATCAGGTTTGTCTATGATAGCCTCGTTTATGCCCGACTAAGAAAAATGCGGAATCGACGCCCTTAGTGAGTAGTCCCTTTTCATCAGGAGAGAGTTACTTTGAGTTTACCGTCTACTGTATCGAACTCCGCCGGCGTGGCGGGTGTGGGCGAGGCGTTCGGTCGTGCGCTCGTATCCCAGTTTCATCCGCGAATGCTGTTTGCTGTCCTGATGCCATTTTTTATTGTGCTGGGTGCGGCAGTGGTGCTCCTTTTTGTTGCGCTAGGCCCCTTGACCGATTGGTTGAATCAGCAGATTAGCGATTCAAGCTTGCTGATCACCGCAAATCAGTGGCTGGTGTCGATGGGTTTGTTTTCGTTGCTTTCGGTCAAGACCTGGTTGCTCACGGTCACCGCGATTCTGGTGTTACTGCCCGCCTCTGGCATCCTGGGGTTGGCCGTGGCTGCGGTTTTTGTCATGCCCCTGGTGGTTGCCCACTTGTCGCGCCACCGGTACGCCGACGTGTCATTACAGGGCGAATACGCCTTTGTAGTGAGTGTCTGGAACGCGCTGTGGGTCAGCGTGGTCTTTTTACTGGGTTGGATCGTGACCTTACCTTTTTGGCTGTTTCCGCCACTCGGTTTGTTGGTGTCAATCTTGTGGTGGACCTTTGCCTTCTCTCGCATGATGCGGCTTGATTCTGTGGTCGAGCACGCCAGCGCGGCTGAACGCAAAATCTTGTTAGCGAGGCATGGAACAGGTTTTTGGGTCATTGGCTTGTGCTGTGCCCTCTTGAATTTACTGCCGCCCGCTTGGGTATTCTTGCCGGTTTTCTCTGGCCTTGTTTACACGCACTATGGACTTGAGAGTTTGCGCCGCTTACGGAGCGAAAAAATACTCGATGTGTAAAGGCTAGGTGACCGAAGTCGACCGAGAGGCACGCATTTGTGCTGAAATGTCGCATATTCTTAATTTGATCGATTTCAATTCTTTCTGGAAACAACATGTCTGCCTCTCAAGACAAAGCACGGTTTGGCCTGATCATCGTGGGTGACGAAATCCTCTCAGGCCGTCGCCAGGACAAGCATATGTCCAAGGTGATCGAGCTACTCAGCGCGCGGGGCTTGCAACTTTCCTGGGTTGAAATACTGTCCGATGATCGCGCCTTGCTCATTGCTGCACTTGAGCGCAGCTTTGCTTCAGGCGATATCGTGTTGAGTTGTGGTGGCATTGGTGCAACGCCCGATGATCACACGCGTCAGGCTGCGGCTGCCGCCCTGAAATTGCCTTTAGCCTTGCATCCATTTGCGGCCGAGCAGATCGGTTTACGGGTGGCTGAAACGGCTGCAAAGGGTCAGGGCAATCCAGACATCAATGCACCTGAAAACCAACAGCGTTTACAGATGGGTTATTTTCCGCAGGGGTGTGAGGCGGTGGTGAACCCGTTCAACCGGATTCCCGGATTTTTTATTCAAAACCATACGTTTGTGCCAGGTTTTCCAGTGATGGCATGGCCAATGCTTGAGGCCACGCTCGATAGCCGCTACGCGCATCTGCATCACAAAAATCAACAGGTTGAACATTCGTTTTTGGTGTACGGCATGCCAGAGTCACGTATCACGCCTGCGCTTGAGGCGCTCGAGCAAAAATGGCCGGGTGTGCGAGCTTTTAGTTTGCCCTCGGTCGGCGAGGGTGGCGGGGTGCCGCATATTGAATTAGGCGTGAAGGGTGACCCCGAACCAGCAGCCCTGGCGCTCGAGTTCTTGCGCGCCGAGGCCTTACGCTTAGGTGCGCGTTACGAGCCGCCAGCGGCCAAATAGCGCCTGCGGGGTGCGTTGCTTACGACAGCCCCGTAATCTGCCCGGCATCATTGACGTCAATCCCATTTGCGGCCGGAATCGCTGGCAGTCCTGGCATCGTCATAATGTCGCCGCAGACCATGACAACAAAACCAGCACCCGCCGAGAGCCTAACTTCGCGAATCGTGACAACATGACCGCTCGGTGCGCCGCGTAGTTTGGCGTCGGTTGAAAAAGAATATTGAGTCTTGGCGATGCACACTGGAAGATGTCCGTACCCATCTGCTTGAAGTTGTGCAATTTGTGCGCGCACCTTGGTGTCGGCTGTAATGCCCTGAGCGCCATAGGTTTTTGTGGCAATGGCTTGTACTTTATCCCACAATGATTCATCGTCTTGATACAAGACTTTAAATTGATTGGGTTGTTCACATAACTGAACTACCGCACGGGCTAAGTCAGCAGCGCCTGCGCCACCTTGGGCCCAGTGCTTGGCTAGCACCACCTCAACCCCGAGCGATGCGGTCGTTGCTTGCAACAGCGCAATCTCGGCCTCGGTATCTTCTGTTCGGTGGTTGATGGCGACCACGCACGGCAGGCCGAACTGATGCTTGATATTGTGAATGTGACGTTCAAGATTCACTAAACCGGCGCGCAGCGCAGTGAGGTTTTCAACACCGACGTCTTTGACCTCGACGCCACCATGATATTTGAGCGCTCGCACGGTTGCCACCAGAACGACGGCGGATGGCGTGAGCCCTGCTTTGCGACATTTAATATCAAAGAATTTTTCGGCGCCTAAATCTGCACCAAAGCCCGCTTCAGTGACGACATAGTCGGCCAGTTTTAGGGCTGTAGAAGTCGCAAGCACGGTGTTGCAGCCATGCGCAATATTGGCAAAGGGGCCACCATGCACAAAGGCCGGATTGTTCTCGAGCGTTTGAACCAGATTGGGGGCGAGCGCCTCTTTCAATAAGGCCGTCATTGCACCTTGTGCTTGTAAGTCGCGCGCCAAAATCGGTTTGCCCGTGAGTGAATAGCCCACCACGATATTTGCCAGGCGCTCTTTGAGCTCTTTGAGGTTTTTGACCAGACAAAAGATCGCCATGATTTCAGAGGCGACGACGATATCGAAATGATCTTCACGTACGAAGCCATTGGCGGTGCCACCCAAACCCACCACGATGTTTCGCAACGCCCGATCATTGAGGTCGACCACGCGACGCCAGTTGATTCGGCGCACATCGATGCCCAGTTTGTTGCCGTGGTGAATATGGTTGTCGATCAGAGCCGCTAACAGATTGTTGGCCAGGGCAATGGCATTGAAATCACCCGTGAAGTGCAAGTTGATGTCTTCCATGGGCACGATTTGCGCCAGGCCGCCGCCCGCCGCGCCGCCTTTCATGCCAAAGACTGGGCCAAGGGAAGGTTCGCGCAGACAAATCATTGCGCGTTTACCAATGTGATTTAACGCATCCCCCAGGCCAACGGTGGTGGTGGTTTTACCTTCACCCGCGGGCGTCGGTGAAATCGCCGTGACCAGTATCAGCTTGCCATCAGGCCGAGAGGCGAGCGTATCGATGTACTCAAGCGAGAGTTTGGCTTTAAAACGGCCATAGGGCTCAAGTTGTTCGGCTGGGATGTTGAGGCGTTCAGCAGCGAGTTCGAGAATAGGGCGTTTAGTTGCTGCTTGAGCAATTTCAAGGTCACTGCGCATGTCAAAAATGTCCGGCCGAAAGTGTGAAGGGGTGTGACTTAGATTATTACACGCTTAAATTTTTCACAATATGGGATAAAATATATGTTGCAATGCCGCAAGCGGCGGTCAACACGGATCATATTTTTACAACGGACATGCTTCGTCATATTTCTCCAGAGGCCATCGTGCCTGCTCAATCAGCTGCTGACGCCAGTGAGATGGCCATCCAGGTGCTTGGTCGCGCAACGCAACTGCTCGATGCGCTCGCCGCACAGCCCGATCCGGTTGCTTTGAAAGATTTGGCAAAAACAACTGGGCTGCACACCTCGACAGCACATCGCATCTTGAGCGATTTAGTGATTGGGCGATACGTTGATCGCGTTGACAGTGGCCTGTACCAGCTTGGCATGCGCTTGCTTGAGTTGGGATCGCTGGTCAAGGGGCGTCTGAACGTACGAGAGGCGGCACGAGAGGCGATGCATGCTTTGCACAGGCTGACAGGGCAAACAGTGAATTTGTCTGTCCAGCAAGGCGACGAAATTATCTACATTGATCGCGCCTGGAGCGAACGCTCGGGCATGCAAGTCGTGCGCGCGATTGGTGGGCGAGCCCCGCTGCACCTGACCTCAACCGGTAAATTATTTTTGTCTGCTGCAGATGGCCGACAAGTGCGAACCTACGCAACACGCACTGCACTTGCAGCCAGTACTTCAAATAGTCTGACTACGTTAGACAAGCTTGAACAAGAGCTTGCTTCGGTTCGACAGCTAGGCTATGCGCGTGACAACGAAGAACTTGAGATGGGCGTGCGTTGTATTGCAGCAGGTATTTACGACGACACAGGCAAACTGGTTGCGGGCTTATCGATTTCGGCGCCCTCCAGTCGTTTGCAAGACGACTGGATTCCTCAGCTCGTATCCACTGCCGGTCGTATTTCAGAGGCGCTTGGTTACGAGGCGAGTGGAGCTTAGCTCACTTCAAGGTAATTCCGCGCGCCTTCACAAGTTCGCCCCACCGCTTGACCTCGAGTTCGATGAGCTGGCTGAAGGCTTCGGGTGAATCCTTGGCAGGTGTTAACCCATCGGTAGCCAGTTGTTCTGCCGTGGCCGGATCGCTCAGCGATTCAAGCACGGCGTTGTTGAGTTTTGCAACGATGTCTTTTGGAATCCCCTTGGGGCCGATGAGGCCGTGCCATACCGCGACATCAAACCCAGGGTAGCCAGACTCAATCACGGTTGGCAGATCAGGCAGCGCACCGAGTCGCTCTTGGGTCGTGACGGCGAGGCCGACCAGTTTGCCCGACTTGACGTGAGGTACCGTTGAAGCGACTGTTCCAAACATAAACTGTACTGTTCCAGAAATCGTGTCAGTCAAAGCAGGGGAAGTCCCTTTGTACGGGATGTGCAGGGCTTCAATTCCGGCAACACTCAGAAAATATTCTGTTGCGATGTGCGTAATACTGCCACTGCCCGATGAGGCATAGGTGAGTTTGCCCGGCTCTTTTTTTGCACGTTCGACCAGTGCTTTCAGCGTTGTGATTTGCGTACCGGGGTTTGTAGCAATGACAAATGGGCCACTGGCCAGGCGAGCGACTGCCGTAATATCTTTGACGGGATCAAAAGGTAGCTTGTACAGGTTGGCGTTGACGGTGTAGCTCGTTGCAGCCAAAAACAGTGTGTAGCCATCTCCGGCCGATCTCAGTGCGATTTCGGCACCTAAGTTACCGCCTGCCCCTGGACGATTTTCAACATAAACCGTTTGACCCAGTTTGCCCGTGAGCTTTTGGGCCACGATGCGCGCGATAAAGTCTGAACCACCGCCGGGCGCAAAGCCCACCACGATCTTGACCGGCTTACTGGGGTATTCAGCAGCGGTTTGGGTGGCTTGCGCCGTAGCAGTCGACATGGTGCTGAGCTGGGCGCCCAGAGCGATTAGGGCAGCAAGCCAGTGCCTGATTGAGGTCAATTTTCGAGGTTTGTCAAAATAGGATGCCATGCGAGTTCCTTGAGTTTATGTTGAGTAGTCTAGGGGACAAAATGGCTAAAGTCGATTGATTTGTCGTTTTTTGGTGCAATGCAACAAAAAGTTGTTGACTTACTCAAAACCGCCCCTACAATAGAACTTGTGCACTGCAGCAATAACTGCAAGATTTAATTGAATCCTAACCCCAGGAGCCCACTATGTCAGCGATTCCCCAGCAAGTACTCAACAGCCAAAAGGCTGCCATCGACACCTTTGTCGCCGTTCAAACAAGCATGTTTACTGGCTTCGAAAAATTTGTAGATTTGAACCTGAAAGTCATGAAAGCGACTTTAGAAGAAGTTTCACAAAAATCGCAACAAGTTGCCGGCATCAAAGACGCACAAGAAGCCGTTGCGATGACATCGAATTTTGCTCAACCTGCCGCTGAAAAAGCCATGTCGTACAGCAAGCATGTCTATGACATCGTTTCTGGCGTTCAGGCTGACCTGACCAAGCTTGGCGAAACCCACGCTGCTGAAGGCCAGAAACACGTGCACGATGCCATCGAACAGTTCAGCAAGCATGCTCCAGCCGGCTCAGAAAGCGCCGTTGCAATGATCAAAAGCGGCTTGGCTCAAGCCACCACCGCTTACGATGCAATGACGAAAGCCGCCAAGCAAGCTGCAGAAACCGCTGAAAAGAACCTGACTGCAGCCGCAGCCGCAACGTTCAAAGCAGCCGGCGATGCCGCTGAAACAGTGAAAGCCACCACCCGTGGCCGTAAAGCAGCGTAATTAAAGGCGTAAACACTGACTGAGTCATTAAGCCTCAGTCAGTATTAGCACCAAACCACCTCGCCCTCCCGGGCCCCGCTTTCGGACTTGTTTTTGCTGAGCAAAAAAAGATCCTGACGCGGAGCCCGGGAGGGCGAGGTGGTTTTAGTTCTTAAAAACGAGCTCAACGCCCAGCAGCCACCATAGCCCGAACACACTCCCCCACTAGCCCCGGCCCCCGGTAAATCAACCCCGTGTAGACCTGCACCGCATCCGCACCCGCAGCGATCTTTTCAGCCGCGTGTTGCCCTGACACAATGCCACCCACACCGATGATCGCGAGCGAAGCGCCAACACGCTGCCGCAGCCGTGCAATCACCTCAAGCGATCTAGCATGTAAAGGTGCACCCGAAAGCCCTCCCGCTTCATCGGCATGCGACATGCCTTGCACGGCAGAACGCTCAGTCGTTGTATTGGTAGCGATGACGCCATCAATGCCATGACGCGGCAGCACCTGCGCGATGATATCGATTTGCTCTTCCGTTAAATCAGGTGCGATTTTGACAGCCAAAGGCACCAGTCGTCCGTACTGAGCGGCAAGTTCGAGTCGACGTCGCTGCAGTTGCGATAACAGATCATCGAGTTCATGCTCACCTTGCAAGGCGCGCAAATTTTTTGTGTTGGGCGATGAGATATTTACCGTGATGTAGTCAGCGTGAGGATAAACACCCGTTAAACCGATCAAGTAGTCGTTCACGGCTTGTTCAATAGGCGTATCCGCATTTTTTCCGATATTGAGCCCAACGATGCCACCCTTGCTGCGCCACGTGCTGCGCGCCACATTCGCTAAAAAAGTATCTAACCCAAGATTGTTGAAACCGAGCCGATTGATCAGCGCTTGCGCTTGCGGAATTCTGAACATGCGAGGTTTAGGATTGCCAGGTTGAGCGCGAGGCGTCACTGTACCGACCTCAATAAAGCCAAAACCTAAATTGCCCATCGCATCGATATGGGCCCCGTTTTTATCAAGCCCTGCGGCTAAGCCCACCCGGTTTAGCACCGGCAAACCCATTAACGTGAAAGGATCGGACATCCTGCTGTGCAACATGCCGCGCGTCAGAGAACAATCGTAAGCCTTTTGCAAGGCGTGTAGCGTTGTTTCGTGGGCAGTTTCGGCATCTAAGGCAAACAGCGCCTGACGGGCGAGGGGATAAGCTTGAAAAAGAATCGACATAAATAAAAGATAAAAGGAAATTTAAAAAGACAAAGTAAGGAGGCGCCCTGCACAGGCTTTAAAGGACTGTCAACGGTTTGGGCGGTTGTTGCTGCCACATCCCATGGTAACGGTACTGGGCAGGCGTAAAGTTTGATTTATAGGCCATCTTGGCACTTTGTTCGATCCAGTAGCCTAGGTACAGCCATTTTAGATTCAACTGACGACATTGTTGAATTTGCCAAAGGATGCTGTAGGTGCCCAGACTACCCGCCAGTGTTGGGTCGTAGAAGGTGTAAACCGACGAAAGACCTTGCTCAAGCACATCGATAATTGACACCATACACAGATGGCCGTCTTCGTCACGAAATTCGACGAGTCGTGTATTCACCCGGCTTGCTAATAAAAACTGACCATACTGCGCCTGATTGTCCTCGTCCATGCCGCCACCCGAATGGCGGGCTGCTTGGTAGCTGGTGTACAGCGCATAATGCTCTTGCGACCATGCCAGCTTGGCGACGAGGGGGCGCAGGTTTTGATGGCGCTTGAAGATGCGTCTTTGTGTGCGTGTGGCATTAAACGCTTCGGTATCAACCCGTACAGGGATGCATGAGCGACAATCGTCACAGTGAGGTCGGTAGGTAAACAAACCACTACGCCGAAAACCTTCGTCGACCAACTGAGAGTACGTATCTGCATTGATGAGATGCCCTGGTGCCGCAACTTGCGAGCGCGCCTGTCGCCCGGGCAGATAGCTGCACGGGTAGGGCGCTGTAGCGTAAAACTGCAGCGCAGCGAAAGGTAGTTCTTTAACTTGGCTCATATCTGAGGTCTAGAGGACAGCTTCGAGGCAGGCATGCGAACGTAGACGATCGCACATCTCACAAGAATAGTACAGAACTTATCTGCCGACACGAACCTGCGGATGCAACACGCCTTCCCGATCGAGCCAACCGCTTGCCCAGGCGATATCCGGTTCAGCGGTGTAGCGCTGCACATGTGCAAGAAACTGCTCGCGCGGCACAGCGCCTGCACCCATGCTCGCTAAATGAGAGGTTTGCATTTGGCAGTCAATCCAACCCACCTGCTGGCGGTTCAAGAACCAGACTAAGTGTGCCAAGGCGATCTTTGACGCGTCGGTGCTGTGGCTAAACATCGATTCACCAAAAAACATTTTTCCGATACTGACGCCGTATAAGCCGCCGACGAGTTCATCGTCGATCCAGGTTTCGATACTGTGCACCTGTCCCACAAGATGCCAAGCCTGATAGGCGAGCTGCATCTCTTCGGTGATCCAGGTGCCAGGCTGACCGCCCTGTGCGGGTCGAGCGCAGCCGCGCATTACCGCCGCAAAGGCCGTATCAACCTTGACGACTACGTCAAAGTTTCCCGCTTGTTGTGCCTTGGCAATTTGACGTAAACGCTTGTTTAAAGAGTGTGACAAATGAAGCGCATCACATTTGAGAACCATGCGCGGATCGGGTGACCACCACAGGGGCGGCTCGTCTT